>CAITEG010000048.1 GCA_903891365.1 uncultured bacterium | reverse complement strand
TTAAGGTCCTATTGGGAGACCGGGTTGAAGTCCTTCTTGATCCATATGGTGGCAAAGGTAGGATTATAAAGAGAGGTTAGGAGCCCCTCTTGCATTTTTATTTAAATAGTGTACTATAATTTGAATGCTTGAGTTTTATATAGGGCATAACACCCTCTATTTTTCTTTTGTGTTATAGATAATAATATGAAAATAAAATCATCAATTAAAAAAATCTGTGCGAAATGTAAAATGGTAAAACGAGAAGGTCATCTCCGTATTATTTGTTCTAACCCTAAACATAAACAAAAACAATAATTTATATGAGAATTCTAGGTATAACAATCGCAAACAATAAGCATTTAGATGTAGGGCTCACAGCTCTATATGGTATCGGTATATCCCGTGCCCGTTCTATACTAAAAGAAGTAAATATTGATCCTACTATCACCGCCGACAAACTTACAGTAGATGAAGAGAATGCCATCCGTAAAGTTATAGAGACAATGTCTATCGAAGGAGTTCTAAAGCGTGAGATTGCTTCAAATATAAAAAGACTAAAAGATATTAAGTCATACCGTGGAGTCAGACATATGAGACGTCTCCCAGTCAACGGACAAAGAACAAAGACAAATTCAAGAACTATCAGAGGTAACGTAAGAAAGACAATGGCATCTGGTCGCCGAAAAGAATCTAAGACTTAATTAATATCATATGGGAAAGATTAAAATAATAAACAAAAAAGAAGATGAAAAGGTAGAAGGCGAAGTAGCTGTAGAAGCAGCTCCTAAGGCTACGGGGAAAACTCCAAAAGCTAAAGTTGTCGCTGGAACACTACACGTAGAAGCTACTTTTAACAATACAAAGGTTGTTCTTTCTGATAAGAAAGGTAACACTCTCTTTTGGACTTCAGCCGGAGCTCTAGGATTCAAAGGTGCAAAGAAGGGTACACCATTCGCAGCCTCAAAAGCCGGTGCAGTTATCGGTGAAAAGGCTAAAATGCTTGGAATCAAAGAAGTTGACGTAAAAGTTAAAGGAGTTGGATCAGGACGTGAGCCTACAATCCGTGCTTTTATGGCTTATGATATAGAGATTTCAGGAGTTCGCGATTTAACACCAGTTCCACATAATGGTCCAAAACCAAAGAAACCACGTAGAGTATAATAATTATGAAAACAGTCAAAAAATATAAAATTGGAAGAAGATTAGGTGCCGGAGTGTTTGAGAAATGTCAAACAGCTAAATTCGTTGCATCTGAAGCACGCCACTTAAAGAATTCAAAGAACAAGAGACCAAAGGTTCTTTCTGGCTTTGCATTACAATTCGTAGAAAAGCAAAAGGTTCGCTTCATGTACAACATAAGTGAAAAGCAATTTTCTAATTATATTAAAGAAGCTGTCGCTACAAAAGGAGCACCTGCTACTGAGACTTTATATGAATTACTTGAAAATAGATTAGACAATGTAACTTACAGACTAGGACTTGCACACACACGCCGCTTATCACGTCAAATGACTTCACATGGTCACATTACCGTAAATGGTAAGAAGACTACAGTGCCATCTCTTCGCGTTAAGATTGGAGATGTTATCGCTGTCCGTCCTGGCAGTCAGAAGAGTGTACTATTCGCAGAAATGGTCAAGAAGTCAAAAGAATATACAGCTCCAAACTGGCTTACTTTTAATGCAGAAACCCTCAGTGGTAAAGTTGTCGGAAAACCAAAGAATGTTGATGGTTTCCTTGATTTGAACACTGTGCTTGAATTTTATAGTCGTTAATATTAGTAACGTATGGTTAGTTTTAATAAATAATTTATTGCGGGGCAACTCGCCAATATCATATGTCTGATTTAAATATCATTTTACCATCTAAGCTATCTATTGTCTCAGAAGTAGACACAAAAGGTGTTTATGAGATAGAAGGACTTTACCCTGGGTACGGACATACCTTAGGTAATTCTCTTCGCCGTATAATCCTCTCCTCACTATCAGGTGCAGCTATCACTACTCTTAAAATCGATGGGGTAGATCATGAGTTTTCAGTTATCGATGGAGTTAAGGAAGATGTTATCACAATACTCCTCCATTTGAAGCAGGTTCGTTTTCGTTTACTTACAGATGAACCTCAGACAGTTAAACTTTCAATAAAAGGACCAAAGCAAGTTACTGCTGCTGACATAACAGTTAGTGGTCAGGTAGAAGTTTTAAATAAAGATTTATACATCGCTGAAGTTACAACAAAGAGCAACCTTAATATCGAAATGACAGTTGAGAAGGGTCTTGGATTTGTACCAAAGGATGTTCACCAAAAAGATAAGAATGATGTAGGTACTATCTCACTAGATGCTATCTTCACTCCTATTCGTCGCGTATCATATGAAGTTGAAAATATGCGTGTCGGAGACAAGACAAACCACAATCGCCTACGTATGACTATCGAGACAGATGGAACTCTTTCACCACGTGAAGCTTTAGAGAAAGCTATCACAACTATGGTAGAGCAGCTTCAAGCTATCGTCGGATTCACAGTTGCAAATAGATCAGTCATCGAAAGTAAGAAAGAAGAAAAGGAAGAGAAAGAAGAATCAGAAGAGAAAGGTGAAGGAAGTGAATTCACAGACATCCTAAAGACTCGTATCGATACTTTGAAACTTTCTACTCGTACACTTAATGCTCTTACAGATGCAAATATCCGCACTATCGGAGGAGTAGCTAGAAAGAAGAAGGAAGACCTACTTGAGATAGACGGTATCGGAGATAAGGGAATCCAAGAGATAAAGAAAGTTCTTGGAGAATATAATATAACACTTAAATAATTAGTAATTAATCAAAATATATGAGACACGGAAATAATGTAAGAAAATTTGGAAGAAATAAGAATCAAAGGCATGCTCTAATGAAGGGCTTGATGCTTGCTCTTATAGCACACGGTAAGATAGAAACTACAGAAGCGAAAGCAAAGGAACTTCGCCCTGCTATAGAGAAGATGGTCACTAAGGCAAATCTTGGTACTCTTGCTTCACGCAGATTGGTTATTTCTCGTCTTTACGGTTTGACAGGTGAAGCTACAAAGTTAATTGATACCATCGCTCCTAAGTATAAAGGTCAAGCAGGAGGTTATACACGTATAACAAAGTTACCACGTCGTCTAGGCGATGCTAGTAAGATGGCAATAATTGAATTTATATAATATATGACAACAAAAGTACACACAATAGATGCTACAGGTATAGTTCTAGGACGCGTTGCAAGTGCAGCTGCTAAGGCTCTTATGGGTAAGACATCAGCTGACTATACAGCAAACCAGGTAGCCGACGTTCGCGTTTATATCAAGAATGCGGGAAAGACAAAGATGTCTGAGAGAAGAATGAGAGAGACTCTACATGAGACTTACTCAGGTCAGCCAGGAGGATTCAAGACAAAGACAAACGAAAAGATAATCGACAAGAAAGGATGGAAAGGACTCTACGAGCTTGCTGTCTTTGGAATGCTTCCTTCAAATAAGCTTCGCCCATTAATGATGAAACGTTTAACAATAACAGACTAATAATTTTATGGCAGAAAAGAAAACAACAACAAAAGAATATTTCAGAGCTATCGGCCGTCGCAAGACTGCAGTCGCAGTAGTACGTTTGTATAAAGCAGCTAAGACAACATATAAAATAAACGGCAAAGATTTTACAGAATATTTCCCAACACCAGAATTAAAGAAGATAGTTACAGGTGCATTTGAGACAGCAACACCAGCTGAGAAGTTTGAAGTTGTAGTCACCACAAAAGGTGGAGGCTCACACGCTCAAGCAGAAGCAGTTCGCCACGGTATCTCACGTGCCTTGGTCCTCTTTGATACAGAACTTCGTACATCACTTAAGAAAGCTAAAATGCTTAAACGTGATCCTCGTATGGTTGAAAGAAAGAAATTCGGACTCAAGAAAGCAAGAAAGTCCCCACAGTGGTCAAAAAGATAATATTTTTAAAAAACAGAAACTTGAAAAAGTTTCTGTTTTTGTATACTATTGATGATATGAAAGATGAAGATATACAACAAGATATAGAATTAGATGAATCAAAAGAGCCAGATTTTCACCCCTTCGCTTCGGCTCAGGATGACTCTGTTGAGTCAGATTTGAATTATGTAGAATCCACAGAAGATGGGGAGGCTTTACCTACAAAAGATGTAGCAAAGAAGCTTCGCGAAGAGATAAAGACTTTGAGGAAAGAAAAGGAGGAGTACCTGACTGGCTGGCAGAGAGCCAAGGCTGACTACGTGAATCTTCAGAAGGAGTTAGACTTAGCTCGAGTGAACGTAGCTATTCTTACCAAAGAAAAGATGACGGACAAGCTTCTCCCATCTCTTGATAGCTTTGAAATGGCTTTTTCAAATAAAGAACATTTTGATAAGCTTGATAAAGATTGGCAGAGTGGTCTCACTTCTATATATCAGCAAATTCTTTCCGGTCTACTTGCTTCAGGAATTGAAAAGATATATGAGATAGAAATTCCTTTCGATCCAAGTATTCACCAGTCTATAAGCATAGTTGCGACAGACGACGAAGATAAAGACCACACTGTAGAAAAAGTTCTCCAAGTAGGGTATAGGATAGGCGACCGTGTCATCCGCCCCGCTAAAGTCACTATTTACGAATATAAGAAATAAATTTAGTAAAAGAAAGCAAGCTACTGATTTAAAAGTCAGTAGCTTGCTTTCTTTTATTTTTTAAATTAGTTATAATTAAAGAGTAATTTGTAATAAACAAAATGAAACTTTTAAACCTACAATTTTGGAGGAATCACTGGCCTAAAATCATCTCAATCTTTTTCTTTATTTTACTTTCTTCTGCTTATGTCAGCACCTTTGCTGTCTTTGCACCAGGGGAGACACTCAATCCAAATTGTGAACCTGGAATCTCTGGGTGTACGGTCTCTAACGCTTCTCCAGTAACAGTTGTGAATACATCAAGTTTATTTTCAACAGGAATTTCAGGAGCAGGAAGTGGAGTTACTACAACCGAATCAGTATTCATAGGAACTGATGCTGGTAATGCAGCTACAAATGCAACTGGTTCAAATTTCTTAGGTAGAAATGCTGGCTATCAAGCTACCAATGCCTGGTATTCAAACTTCTTGGGTCAATTTGCTGGCGATCATGCCACAGGCGCATATTCTTCAAATTTTATAGGCAGACAAACAGGGTCTAATGCTTCTAATGCTTATAATTCAAACTTTATAGGTTATCAGTCTGGTTCTTCTGCTGCTGGTGCCAACAATTCAAATTTCTTTGGTGGAAGTGCTGGTTTTAGTGCTACCAGTGCTTCAAATTCAAATTTCTTTGGCTCGGGGGCTGGTAGTAGTGCAACAAATGCTTCCTTTTCAAATTTCTTTGGTTCTTCGTCTGGTAGTGGTGCTTCCAGTGCTTCTTATTCAAACCTTCTAGGTTTTCAAGCTGGTATGTTCTATACAGGCAATAATATTGGCTCAAACAATATAATCATAGGTACGAACATTTCTCTCCCAGATACAATTGCAAATTCTATGAATCTAGGTGGAGTGATTTTTGCAAAGAATACTTACGCTACTACAACAGGGAATCCATCCGTCGCTGCAACTGCTACCGGTAGTGTCGGTATTGGAGTAGTTTCTCCAACCGCTCGTCTTATGCTCCCAGCAGGAACAAATACTGCCGGAACTGCTCCACTTAAACTTACCGCTGGTACAGCCTTAGGAACTACAGAAGCCGGAGCAATGGAATTTGATGGTACACATTTGTACTTCACTATTGCAAATGCAGGAGCAAGATATCAGCTGGATCAGCAGGGGGGAGGTCTTACCGTCGGTACTACAGCTATCGCTTCCGGTACTTCAACAAGAGTTCTATATGACAATGCTGGAGTACTTGGAGAAATGACAACGACAGGAAGTGGAACTACTTTAGCTCTTGCAACTACTCCGACATTTGTAACAAACATTACGACTCCACTTGTACTCGGTGGCTCTACTACAACTTCACCACTTACTTTTCAAACAACATCAGCAGTTGGAGCAACAGGAGCAGATATGCATTTCAAAGTAGGGAACGCAGGTGGCACGGAAGCAATGACGATACTCAATAATGGAAATGTGGGGATAAATACCATTTCCCCAGCTTCTCAATTTGAGATTAAGGGTTTTAATACTGACGCAGTCCTTGATGTGGAGAGAGTTACTAATGGTACATTTGATACGGATTTATCATCTTGGTCTGCACCTACTTGGACAGCAGGAAGTGCCAAAGCAAACTATACTGGCACTGCAGGACCTATTACAAATGCAATTGAAGGAATTAGTATGAATACTGGTGGTATAGGTTATACCAATGGGGATGTTCTTACTCTTCAAAATGGTGCTAATAATGCTACTATAACAATCACTTCTGTAGATGGTAACGGAAAAATTGATAATTGGGGATGGTCAATGACATCATATGGTACTGCTAATACTACGAATGCATCTGTCTCTACTACGGGGGGCACAGGTTCAGGCGCAAAATTTTCTATAAATCTTCTTGCAGACTCAATTAAAACCTTATCCCAAAATGTTTCTGTTTCAAATGGTAATACCTATCAAGTCATGTATACAGTCACTCTTTCCTCTGGTCAGCTAGGTCTCACTTTAGGTTATGTGTCTGGTCATAATATAAAAACAGGTGGTACATATACACAAGTGATTACTGCTGCTGGCGCAGGTAGTTTATATTTTACTCCAACTGTTGATTTTACGGGTTCTATTGATAATATATCTGTTAAACAGATTTTTCCATCGGCATCTACTGCTTCTCTTTTAAATTCTAATGGTACTTATGGGCTTGAATTTCGTTCTGGAGGGGTAGGGCGCAATAATACATTTGTAGGATATAGAACTGGATATTCTAACATTACAGGTATGTATAACACTGCAAGTGGAAGTAAATCTCTCTTTTCAAACACTACAGGCGGTGCAAATGTTTCCAATGGATATTCTTCTCTTTATTCTAATACCACTGGTTCTTCAAACGTCGCCAGTGGAAATAATTCTCTTTATTTTAATACCACTGGTTCTTCAAACGTCGCTAATGGAAATCAGTCTTTATTTTCAAACACTACTGGTAATTACAATACTGCCAATGGCTATTATTCTTTATTTTCAAACACTACTGGTAATTACAATACTGTTAATGGTTCTAATTCTCTTTTTTCAAACACTACAGGTGGTGACAATGTTGCGAATGGATTTAATTCTCTTTTTTATAATACTACTGGTTCATATAATGTTACGAATGGAAATAATTCTCTTTTTTCAAACACTACTGGTAATTGCAACACAATAAATGGAGATTCTTCTCTTTATTATAATACCACGGGTTCATATAATATAGCTCTTGGTTATAATGCTGGTAATTTAGTAACAACTGGGGCAACTACCATAACTACTTCATCCAGTTCTATTTTTGTAGGTTATGATACTAGGGCATCTGCTGATGCAAACACAAACGAAATTGTCATTGGTTCAAGGGCAATAGGTAATGGTAGCAATACAACAACTATTGGCACAAGGAACGTCCTCTATATCGGAGGATCTGGAATAGGCACAAACAGTAAAGTTGCTAGATTTACGAATGCTTCTGGTTACTGTGATGTCACACCAGTCACAGGAGGAGTATCTTGTTCATCAGATATAAACTTAAAGAAAAATATTTTAACTCTTGAAGATAATAAAAACTTTATATTACAAACAATTCCCGTATTACCTATACAAGAAACTACGCTTGATAAGATAATGAAGATTACTCCTGTAAATTACAATTGGAACAGTGAAGAATATGTTTTAAATAGTGATGGTACAGATAATAAGCACATAGGATTCATCGCTCAAGAGATGGAACAAATATTCCCAAACATAGTATCTACAGATGCTAAGGGGACAGTTGATCCTATAACAGGGAAAACTATTTACTTGAAATCTATTTCTTATGCAAGTATCACCCCTTACTTAGTGAAAGGTATACAAGAAATGAATTTGCAAGTGAAAGATTTACAATCTTTAGATACTACAAAAGCAACTTCGCTTGGAAGTTTGATGAAGAATTTCTTGGGGGAAGTAGGGAATAATGTTACAGATTTATATGCGAGTGTTATCCATAGTGACAAAGTAGAGACAAAGATGCTTTGTGTAGGGAGTACTTGTGTGACAGAACAACAATTCTTAGAAATTGTAAATAAAAACGTTGTTATCCCAGTAACTCCTATTTTACAGTCTCCAAGTCCTGACCTTTCATCTGGTAATTCAGGATCTTCTGCTTCACAACCTCCATCTTGTACAGATGGAATACAGAATCAGGATGAGACGAGTATAGATACTGGTGGAGTCTGCTCATCAACAACTATAGTGCTTCCTACTTGTATTTCCCCACAAGTACTAGAAGGGAATACTTGTATCACTCCTACCCCTCCTACTCCAACTTGCTCCGATGGTATCCAAAATCAAGACGAAACAGCCATAGATACCGGTGGAGTTTGTACTTCGATTTAATTTTTTGTATTTAAAATTTAAAATTTAAAACCTAATTAATCTAAACTTTATGGCAACATTTTCTGCAGGTGCAGAAAATGTTGCCAATTTAATTAAGTTGGGTGTATAATATTTATATGTCTATGATAAAAGATATATTAGATGAACTTTGGAATACAGAACTCAATTATAAAGGAGTAAAAGTTAACCTTTTTGGTATTCCACGTTTTGGTAAATATAATAAAAAAAGTCTTCAAATAACGATAAATCGTTTGAAAGAAAAAGGAATTATAGAAAAAGAGTTATCTGGAATCATACTTTCTAAATATGGCAAAGAGTATGTAAAAAGAAAGTTTGATTCTTTGAAACAATTTGAAAAACCAAAAGATCAATCTAAAGAGCGAAAACTTTTAGTAATGTTTGATGTACCAACAGAAAAGAAGGGTGAAAGGGAATGGCTCCGCTGGCATTTGAAAAAATTTGACTATATTATGATTCAGCAAAGTGTTTGGGTGGGGCCGGCTCCACTTCCCAAGGAATTTAGTGACTATTTAAAGAGTATAAAATTAGATAGATGTATCAAGACTTTCAAATTAGAGAAACCTTTTAGATAAAAAGAACTAATATATAAACATATGGCAACATTCTCTGCA
>CAITEG010000047.1 GCA_903891365.1 uncultured bacterium | reverse complement strand
TATTATACACCTTTTACAATTCTTTACAAAATATCCTTTATTTTCAAAGGATAATAAGAATTGCATAAAATCATTAAAAATACTATAATATCTATCAGTTATAAACACATGCGGTGTTGGTTTAGTGGTAGAACACGTCCTTGCCAAGGATGAGACAGGAGTTCGATTCTCCTACGCCGCACATTATGTAACTATGAATTCTGCGGCGTAATGAGCAAACTACTTTGCTCATGTAGGAGAATCGAAAGACTTTTCCTTGTCGAAGACGGAAAAGTACCCGCGACCGTAGGGCGAGATTCTCCTACGCCGCACATAAAAAATAACAAAATAAACTATGACTAAGAATCTAACTATAGATAAGTCAAAAATACCTAATTACGTTACACGTGTAACGGAAACACTTGAAAAAGCAGGTTTCGAGGCTTTTCTAGTTGGAGGATGTGTGAGAGATCTAATAATAGAAAGAGAACCAAAGGACTGGGACATCACAACCAATGCAAAACCAGAAGAGATCATTCCTTTGTTTGAAAAGACTATATATGAAAACAAATTCGGGACCGTAGGTGTATGCATACCTGTTGAAAATGTTACATGTGTAACACCTGAGAATGCACCAAATAACGTTACATGTGAAACAAAATACCACATATTAGAGGTTACACCATATAGAACTGAGGCAAAATATAGCGATTTCCGCCATCCGGATGAAATAAACTTCAGTGAAAATATAGAGGACGACCTAAAGAGACGTGACTTTACAATTAATGCTTTAGCCTACTCGCCCGCCATAGCCTTGGCAAAGGAGGGTAATCCCAATAAAGGACCCGCCGACGGAATACCTGTGGCGGGCAGGCAAGAAGATGAACATTCTAACGGACATCTTATAGATTTGTTTAATGGTGTAAAGGACATAAAGGACAAAGTTGTCAGAGCTGTAGGAAGTGCCAATGATAGATTTCAGGAAGATGCTTTGCGTATGCTCCGTGCTATCCGTTTCTCGGTCCAGCTTGATTTTGCTATGTCTTACGACACAATGCAGGCTATTGTAGAAAACTCTGCTTTAATCAAAAACATCTCTTTTGAAAGAATCCGAGACGAGTTTACTAAAATCATAGAATCAGGAAATCCAGTAGCTGGAATAGGCTTACTTCAAAAACTTGGGCTCCTTAAATATATAATTCCCGAACTCGAAGAGGGTATAGGATGCGAACAAAAAGGTGCACATATATATGATGTCTGGGAACATTTACTCCATGCTCTAGATCATGCTGTAATAAAAGGCTGGCCACTTGAGGTACGTTTAGCAGCATTGTTTCATGATATAGGCAAGCCGAGATCTAGAAGGGTGGGAATCAAGAAAGAATATACTTTCTATGGCCACGAGGTCATAGGGGAGAGAATAACCAAGAAAATAATGGAAAGGCTCAAATACCCAAAGAAAACAAGCGATTTGGTGAACAGGCTCGTTCGTGGACATATGTTCTTCTCTGATACTGAAATGATTACTCTCTCTGCTGTACGTCGTGTCGTTGCAAATGTTGGTAAAGAGCATATCTGGGACCTTATGAATGTTCGTGAATGCGACAGGGTAGGGATGAAGAAAAAGGAGACTCCGTACCGCCTCCGTAAATATCATGCAATGATAGAAGAAGTTCTCCGCGACCCTATCTCTGTCGGACAACTAGCTATAGACGGTAAATATATGATGGAAGTGTTACATATGAAACCAGGACCAAGAATGGGGTGGATTTTAAGTGCTCTCCTCGAAGAAGTCCTCGATGATCCAAAGAAAAACACCAAGGAACACTTGAGTGAACTTGTGGCATCTTTAAATATGCTAGGGGACGATGAACTTAAAACTCTAGGGGAAAGAGGCAAAGAAAAAAAGGAAGAGCTTGAAAAAGAAGAGATAACTAAACTTCATAAAAAACACGGAGTGAGCTAGGGCAAGGGACCCGAGAGCAAGACCGGAACCTGACGAGGTGAGGTGAGCTCACAAGATTTTTCAGCAGAAAAATACTGGTGAGTAAAAAGAAAAAAAGCGATGAGGGGGTACCAACATCGCTTTTTGGAAAACGTACTACTAGAGATTTTATTACAAACAAACCCTTATATCTTGTTTACCTTTAAGGTAAAATGTACTGTTTTTGTATTGTTTTAATTGTACTCCTCTATATAGAGATGTCAATCATTATCGGGCAATGATCGGATCCAGGGTAATCTGTAAGTGTTTTAAAGCTTTTTATTTTCTTCATGAAAGATTTGTTTGTAAAAAAGTAGTCGATACGCCAGCCGACGTTGCGCGCCCTGGCGCCTGTCTTCATATCCCAATAAGTATAGATATCTTTCATCCCTGGATAAAAAGTGCGGAAAATATCTACGAAATCATTCTCTACAACTTTATCCAGCCAGTCTCTTTCTACTCGAAGGAAGCCAGTATTGTTCTCATTAGCTTTTGGACGAGCGAGATCGATAGCATTGTGAGCAGTATTCACATCACCTGTAAAAATTACATTATTACCACTCTTCTTTAATTTGTTTATAAATTTAAGGAAAGCATCATAAAACTCTAATTTATAGACAAGTCTTTCAGGAGAGACACCAGCGTTAGGGAAGTAACAATTAATAAGAACAAAATCCTTATAATAAGCCACTATAGTTCGTCCTTCATCGTCAAACTTCTTAATACCCATACCATACTCAACTTTCAAGGGTTCTACTTTAGAGTAAATAGCTACACCACTATAACCTTTGCGAAGTTTGGAATAAGAAAAGTAAGAATGATAGCCTTTTAGATTCCTTGTCGCGTCATCGAGCTGATCTGGCTCGCATTTCGTCTCTTGTAGACAAACGATATCTGCATTGTTGTATGCAAAAAGGGGAACCAAGTGTCCCTGCTTTGCTGTCGCTCGTAAACCGTTGGTGTTCCAAGAAATTATTTTCATGTGTTAATAATATCAATAATCAGTCTACTTTGAAATAGCTCTTCTAAAAGGGTACACAAATTTTTTGGTAAAAATTTATTCAGGTTTCGGCTCGACAGCCTGCAAAGCCCCTTTTATAAGACTATTTCAAATCCGACCTCTATAAATAGCGTAACTTTTCGTAGTCCTTGAGAAGGAACTTGCGCAGGCCTGATTAGTAAATCATATCGTGAGATAAGGGGCCGAGCAGAGAAATTTTTCACCAGAAAAATATTCGTGTCCTTCGAGAGGAGCTATGAAAAGTGAAGCTATTTTTTAATTCGAATGGAATTTTTTGTGCACATCACGAAGTTGCTTGTCTGTAATGTGTGTATATATCTGTGTTGTGGCAATGTTCGCATGTCCGAGCATCATCTGGACCGAGCGGATATCGGCACCATTGGAAAGTAAATCAGTTGCAAATGAGTGGCGAATAACGTGCGGAGTCACTTTCTTTGATATTCCAGCTTTTATCGCATAATATTTCACTATTCGCTCTATAGATCTGGGTGTTAATCGGTTGCCTTTGGCCCCATTCCTAGAATATTGTATGAATAACGGTTCATCCAAGTCTTTCCTATTCTTCAAATATTCTCTTATCGCACTCTTGGCAGAATTTGAAAGGAATACTACTCTGACTTTTTCGCCCTTACCACGTATAGAGAATTCGTCTTTTGTTAAATCAAGGTCTCTGTTGAGTGAACAAAGCTCTGAGAGACGAAGACCTGTCGAGAAGAAAAGCTCAAGGATGGCTTTATCACGTGAATTCTTAAGGCTATCATCCTTTTTACTGGCTAAATTATTTTCAAGAGGAGCTTTGAGTAGTCTATTCAGTTCTTCTACGGAAATCAGATCGAGTGAGCGCTCCTTTATCTTTGCCAAGTCTATTCTATCTGGAGGCAGGGAAGTAATGCGCCTTTTCATAAGGTATTTGAGGAAAGTACGAAGAGCTATCAGATAGTAGTTCTGAGTATTCTTCTTGAGAGTCGCGGCTGACTGCCCACGAACCTTCACTCCAGGCTGTCTGTTTAAGAAAAGTCTGAACTCCCTTATTTTATCATCTGTAATGTCCTTTGGGTCACTTATCTTGGCAAAGTCTAAAAATCGACTTATATAATGGTCATAATTGTTCACAGTCTTTAAACTGTTACCTTTTTCTATCTCTACGTGCTCAAGGAACTCCCTCTTAAGTTGTTCAAGTTCTGATGCCATATACTATATATAGTATATCATGTATTTCGTTTAGTGTCGTAAAATAAAAAAACGCTCCCGGGAAGGAAGCGCTTTTAGCCAAACTAATTATGCGACTGACTTTGAATAAGTCATTTATCCATAGGCAGATATTTTAAAAGATTAATACTACAAAATGTCATCTAAACAAAAACTTAAAGCAATAGCACCATATATTGATAAATTAGTCTATGTTAAGGTCTAAAACTAGACCCTCTATATACCCCTTGCATTATCTCCTTTTTTGTGCTAGTATATGCCTACCATGTTAACAACAAAGAAAAAGCAAAATATTATAAAGAAAAATCAGCTTCACGATAAAGACACAGGAAGTCCTGAAGTTCAGATTGCTGTTCTAAGTAAAAGAATCGACGAATTGGCCGATCATCTTAAAATACACAAAAAAGATAATCATTCACGTCGTGGATTGATCAAAATGGTTGCAGACCGCAGAACACACCTTAAATACCTAGAAAAAACAGACAAGTCACGCCACGAGAAAGAAGTTAAAAAAATTAAAGCTTAACAAAACTCCCTGACTTCGGTCAGGGTTTTTTGTTTCTATATAAGGTATAATGGTAAAAGTGCGATTGGTCGAAATTTTAATAAATAAAAAAATAAAACAATATGAGTATAATAAAACACAAAGAGCAAAGAGTCGGTATTTTTATAGACACATCAAATCTATACCACTCAGCCAAGAATTTATATAAAAGAAAAGTAAACTTCGGATCAGTTTTGAAAGATGCCTTAGCAGGACGCAAACTCGTCCGCGCTATCGCTTACGTTATCACAAGTGAAGGAGGTGAAGAGAAAAACTTTTTTGATGCATTAACAAAGTTAGGAATAGAAACTAAAACTAAAGATTTACAAATATTTTCCGGTGGTGCCAAGAAAGGAGACTGGGATGTAGGTATAGCTGTAGACATCATGAAGATGGCTCCAAAGCTAGATGCTGTAGTCCTCGTCGCAGGCGACGGAGACTTCATACCACTAGTCGAGTACTTACAGAGTACATCTGGAGTTCAAGTCGAAGTCGTATCATTTGGTAAAAGTTCTTCAATGAAGTTGAAGGAGCAAGCCGATGACTTCCTCGACCTTTCAGCTAATCCAAGAAAGTATCTAATCTTTTAAAAACAGATAATTAAAAAGCCCCGTTTGGGGCTTTTTAATATTGTTGACAAAATAGTATTTTATAGTAGAATACAAACAAAATAAACTAATTGTTAATTTAAAAATGTCCGTTAAGAGCGGCTATGTGTTATGAAGAAAAATTGGAAAGGGTTTTTGTTTGTTGTATTTGTTTTTCTTTTGTCTACTCTAATCTTCGTTGGGGTTCCACTGGGATGGTGGGGGAAAGAACCAAGTGAACCATTTGCCACAATGATTTTATTTTGGCTCATCCAGATTATTTCAGCAATGGCAGTAGGGGAACAAAAAGAAAAACTCCAACCAAAACCAAACTACAAATGTTCAGAAATTAAGGATGAAAACTTTTTCAAAATTATTTCTATTGCAGCAAATTTTGACAGACCAATAGAAAAAGAGGGGCATGCTTCAGATTATATGCATGTGGATTTACATAATTTCGGAGAAACTCTAATTTTATTTCCACTAAACAAATATTCCTGGCATGGTGGATATCCAAAACCAGGACAGGTGTGGGCAAAGAAGGGTAACATTTTTATTCTTCTTATTCAAAAAAATGAAAAGAAGTAATTCAAATTAAAGTTCGTATTTTAACATAGTTAAAATACGAACTTTTTTATCTAAATTTCCACAAAACCCACCCTTCCTAAAAAGAGGGTTTTTTGCTATGCTTTGGGTATTAATAGGTAACACAAGTTAATCTCCGGACAATTAGAGTTGAAGCCAGAATGGTATAGCGGTTTCAAAACTAGAGTCTGGAGACTAGCTTTCAATATTATGCAAAGTAAAGAATATGAGGTAGAGATAGGTGGCAAGAAAATCGTCGCGGTTTTTTCTGATTTAGCAAATCAAGCGAACGGTTCAGTCATATTAAAAAGTGAGGGGACAGTTGTCATGGCGACAGCCGTCATCTCAAAAGACGGAAGTAAGAATCTTGGATTCTTCAACCTGACGGTTGAGTATTTAGAAAAGTTCTACGCTGCCGGGAAAATTCTCGGTGGTCAGTACAACAAGAGAGAGGGAAGACCAAGTGACCAATCCATCCTCGCCGCTCGCGTCATCGACCGTACTATCCGTCCACTCTTCGACCAGCACATCAAGAACGCAGTTCAAGTTATAGTCACAGTCATCGCTGTCGGTGAAACTGATCCAAAAATTCTCGGAGTCAATGCTGTCTCTATCGCTCTCCACACTTCTAACATTCCTTGGAACGGACCTATCGGTGCAGTTCAGATAAGTAAGACAAAAGAAGACGAGAGTCTCAAAGTAAATCATTACATTCCAAATGCTGATGAAGCAGTTTACTCTCTCGACCTTTCTGTCTGTGGTAAAGATAAAACTATCAACATGATCGAGGCTATGGCTTTCGAACTTTCTGAAGATGAGATCGGTAAATGTTTTGACCTCGCTTCAAGTGAGATCACAAAGTGGGAAGAGTTCCAGAAAATTCTTCGTGCTGATCTAGGAAAAGAGAAATTAGCATTTCCAAAAATAGAAGTTGAGAAAGATGTCGTAGAACTATTCAATGAAAAAGTTCGCCCAATGCTTGAAGAGAAACTCTTCAGTAGTGAGAGCAAGAAGGTGACAAGTGAAGCTGAAAAACTTTGGGGAGAAATTCTCGATGCTAAATATCCAAACGAAGAAGATGATGCAATTAAAAGTGCATCAGAAGATTATTTTCATCATTATCTTGATGCTTCGTTTCACAAGATGGCACTTACTCAAGGAATTCGTGCTGATGGCAGAGGGGTAGATGAAGTTAGAAAATTATTTGCTAAAGCTGGAGGTATATCCGATGTGTTACACGGTTCTGGTATCTTCTATAGAGGAGAAACTCACGTTCTTTCAGTCTTAGCACTCGGTGGACCAGAAGACATGCTCACAGTTCAAGGAATGGAATCAGAATCAAAGAAACGTTTCATGCATCATTACAACTTCCCTCCATACTCAGGAGGTGAGACAGGAAGAGTCGGTGGAATAAACAGAAGAGAAATGGGCCACGGTTTTCTCGCAGAGAAAGCTCTGACTCCAGTCATCCCAAGTAAAATAATTTTCCCTTATACTATTCGTGTTGTATCTGAATCAACAGCATCGAATGGTTCTACTTCTCAAGCATCTATCTGTGCCGCAACTATCGCTCTCATGGATGGAGGAGTGCCTATCACAACTCCTGTCGCTGGAATTTCTGTCGGCTTAATGGCTGATGAAAAAGATATAACAAAATATGTTTTGCTCACAGACATCCAAGGACCAGAGGATCACTACGGTGATATGGACTTCAAAGTTGCAGGAACAAAAAATGGTATCACCGCTATCCAGCTCGATGTGAAAGTTGATGGAGTACAAATCCCTGTCCTCAAAGAAGCACTCCTTCGCGCAAAAACTGCTCGTATGGAAATTCTTGAAACTATCACAAAAGAAATCGCGGAACCAAGAGAAAAAATTTCTGAAAGAGCTCCAATGATTGTTACAGTTAAAATTAAAAAAGATCAAATAGGAATGGTGATAGGACCAGGAGGAAAAAACATAAATGCTATTCGTGAAGAGACGGGAACTGAGATAACCATCGAAGAAGATGGGACAGTCTTCATAACAGGTAAAAATGGAGGGGCAGAAAAAGCTGCAAAAATTATAGAGGAGATGACTCATGAATACAATGTAGGAGACACAGCAGAAGGAACAGTTGTGAAGCTCATGGACTTTGGTGCTTTCGTAAAGATAAGTGGGGAGACAGAAGGTCTAGTCCACGTATCTGAGATCACCCCATTCCGTGTTGAGAAAGTTTCTGATATCCTTAAGGAAGGAGACAGAGTGCCGGTCAAGATAATCCGCGTCGATGAGAAGGGAAGACTAAGTCTCTCTATCAAAGAAGCCAACAAGGATTTCTTCAAACCAAAAGCATAAAAAAATAAAATGAATGAAAATAACAAACAACTTAATACTAATGGAAATTTAAAAACAGTTAGGACGTATCTTTCTGATATGGCCGACACTGTTCGTCAAAATGAAATCTCTGTTATCAAAGTTGCTCTCGCTGAACAAAATAAAAATGAAAGAGAAAATATTTACAGACAAGAAGAAGGAACACCTATAAAAAAAGTAATGTGGTTCATCGGAGGAGCAGTCCTTATCATCGGATCAATAGTTGGTGTTTACTTTCTTCTAAATCAAAAAACAAAAAATACTCCAGCTCAGATTACAAAAGAAGAAACCGTCATCTCTTATGATGAGACTTCTTCCATCAACACGACAGACCAACTAACAGAAAGAATAAACTCTGTTAAAAAAGAAGTTGGTGCAAATGGTAGTATAAAGTTTATCTCTCTATCACAGACAGTAAGTGGAGTAGAAGAGAAACTTTCTGTCAAAGATTTATTCTCATCTCTAAAATTTTCTGCTTCACCATCTCTGATCCGAGCATTATCAGATTCATATATGGTTGGAACTTATACTATTCATTAAGTTATGTACTCTATGCCAATGCTATGCAACTTATATACCACATTGGAGTACCACCATAACCCATTATTAATACTAGACTTTTATATATAATCCTTAAATACCACAGGTATAAAGGAAC
>CAITEG010000046.1 GCA_903891365.1 uncultured bacterium | reverse complement strand
GATTTTTCTGTACGTCGCGGAATGAAAGTCACTATCATGGGTCAGAATGGTGCCGGGAAAAGTACTTTGTTCTCTCTTATCACAGGTGAAAGACAGCCAGAAGATGGAATAATAAATCTAGCTCAGAGGACAACCATCGCTCTTTCTCGTCAGGTCATTCCTCGTGATGAACTCGATCTAACGGTCAGAGAATTCTTTGAAAAATGTTTTAAAGAAAAAATTTATGATATCGATCCCCGTATTGATGATGTTTTAGAAATCGTAAACTTAAAAGGCCATGAAAAAGTTCATGAGAGAATAGTGCGCTCTTTCTCAGGTGGTCAGCAAGCTCGCCTCCTTCTCGCCTCAGCTTTAATCCAAGAGCCAGATATTCTTCTCCTTGATGAGCCGACAAATAATTTAGACAAAGCAGGCATTGCACATTTAACTGACTTCTTAGTGAAATACAAAAAGACAGTTATTGTCATTTCCCATGATGCACACTTCTTAAACTCCTTTACAGATGCAGTTCTCTATCTAGATGTCTTTACAAAGAAGATAGAGCAATACGTCGGTAACTATACAGACGTCCGTGACCAGATAACAGCTAGAATGGAAAGAGAGAATAGAAAGAATGCACTTCTCTCAAAAGAAATTCAGGCCAAGAAGGATCAAGCCAATGCTTTCGCGATGAAAGGAGGAAATCTTCGTGCTGTCGCTAAGCGCATGCGTGACTTAGCTGAAGAACTTGAAGAGGAAAAAGTAGATGTGAGAAAAGAAGACAAGACTATCAGAAATTTTATAATACCAACTCAAGATGATTATGTGGGAGACATCGTGACTTTCTCTTCTGTGCCTATATATAAGAATCATAAAATTAAGAATATAAAAGTAAGTGTGAAGCTTCGCAAGAATAAACATCTTCTTCTCTCAGGTCCCAATGGTATAGGCAAGAGTACACTTCTTGAATCTATCGTGAAAGGAAAAGTAGATGGTATCTTCATCTCACCAGATGTGAGAGTTGGATACTATAGACAGGATTTCTCTACACTTGATTTCAATGACACTGTCTATGAATCTTTAGCTGAGACGATGCGTCAAGTAAGTGGTAAGGTTCACGAAGAGAGTATTCGTGCGACTGCCGCCAGCTTCCTTATCACAGGGGACATGGTCTATACACAAATAGGTAGCCTCTCAGAAGGGCAGAAAGGTTTGGTAGCTTTCGCTCAACTTGTACTTACCAAGCCGGGTCTCCTTATCCTTGATGAGCCGACAAACCATATAAACTTTCGTCATTTGCCAGTTATTGCTAAAGCTCTCAGCGACTTTAAGGGAGCGATGATACTCGTCTCTCACACGAAAGAATTCGTCGAGCAGATAAGGATAGATGAGATACTTGACCTAGATAAATAAAATACCCACAGATGTGGGTATTTTATTTATTATTTATTCTTTTCGTAAATCTTGATCTCTCATTATTCTAAATCTTCTCATCATTTCTAAAGCAATACTTGATTTTGTGTATTCATGTAGATCTATATTTTCGTGCATCTTTTCGTCTGCATGAATTTCATTCTTAATATTTCTCAAGAGAGATTGTATTTTTTCATATTGAGTTCTTGCAAAGTCAAATTTAGGATTACCTCTATTTATCTCATGATAGTCAAGTATTGTTTGAAGTTGTTCTTCTACTTGTAGTAGGATTAAATATTTTAATGGATGGTTTTCTAAAACTTCTTCCTTATTTGTTATGTAAGCATTTGCTAATTCTTCCACGTCTTTTTTGGAGGCACCGATTATGAACTTAGGGACGAGTAATCTCTTCTTCTCTTTCGTATCTGGATCTTCAAAATATTTAACTTTTGGTATGTCTCCTTTTTCTACACTGACAGACCAGTTCTTTTATATATTTTTGTATCTTGATTTGTGACAGTGAAGTCAAAAGCAAGACCAAGGTACCCACCTTTTTCATGCTTCATGATAGCATCGATTCCTACCTTGAGGTCGTCATAATCTGAAGTCATCACAGACTTACAATCTTTGAACCAATGTTTATTTAATCTATCAACAACCATAGCTTGGAGTATTTCAGATAATTGGAAACCTCCTTCTATGTGTTCAAGATTATCTTTTCCAAATGAGCTGTTCTGTTCTTCTATTTTATCCCTGGTATATTTTACATAAGCTTTATCTCTAGTGATAGATTCTTTATTATATTCATCTTCAAACTTTGTCCCAACCATTGTTCCTTCAAAAGAGTCTAAATCTTCAGCTCTGTTGGCATAAACATTTTCTAATTTCTTGAAAAGTAATAATTGGTTTTCCTGACTGTCTAAAATACTAGGTTCATTTTTAATAGGGGATTCAAATTTTTCATTCATATT
>CAITEG010000045.1 GCA_903891365.1 uncultured bacterium | reverse complement strand
ATAGCAGCACTACTCAGCATAACCATCGAAGACGTCAGGAAGTTAGATAAGTCTGGATCAGCTAAGATCAGAGAGAATGAAGAGCTCAGAGACTATCTAGAGTAAATTAGTTAAGTTCGAAAGTATAGTATAATAACTATACGTGTTTTCCTCCTAATGGACCTCGATCAGTTTACTGGTTGGGGTCTTTTAGCTTGGAATACACGTTGGTGAGCCCAAACCGCATATCTAAAAAGTGTTAAGGACCCTACTGTTTAATTATAGTAGGGTTTTTGCTTTTTAGTAAAGTATAATAGAAAGAGAAATATAATTTTAAGTTAGTGAGGATAACATGAAGTTTTGTAAAGGTTGTCAACAATATAAAGAGGTTAGTGAGTTTTATAAAAGGGGCAATGAAAATGGTAAGTTAGCTAGGTATTGTGATTCTTGCAGAAAAAGCGGTCAAGATGCCAAGGATAAGATATGTGGCATATACATGATATTGAATGAAGTGACCTGGAAGGTATATATCGGAAGCTCTAGGCAAATTAATAAGAGGTTTAAGCAGCATAAGCGTAACCTACGTGGCAATACACATCATTCTCCCAAGCTCCAGAATTCCTGGAATAAATATGGGGAGAATACTTTTATTTTCGATATTCTGGAGGAGTGTTCACCAGACGATTTAGTTAAAAGTGAGCAATCACATATCGACATATTCACATCATATGATAATGATTTTGGCTTTAACATACAACGGGTGGCCTATAAACATTACGATAATCTTCTCTTAGATCCTATAGAATATTCGGCACGAAGAAGTGCTCAAGTTAAGAAACGGTACGAATCAGAAGAAGAAAGACGAAAGACAGGAGAAGCAACTCGTCTAGGCCAAAGTGACCCAGAAGTAAAAAAGAAGTTGAGCGAGAATGGAAAAAAGCGTTGGGCTAGGGAGGAAGAGAAGCAAAAGCAATGTGAGCGTATGAAGGCCTTCTGTAGTACCGATGAGAATAGGAAGAGAGCTAGCGAACATATGATTAAGCAATATTCTGATCCTGCCGTTCGTCAAGCTCAAAAAATGAGAATACCTCACAGAAAACGTGTACAACTGGCTGAGACTGGACAGATTTTTGAATCTATCAACGAAGCTTCAAAGATTTTAGGCGTCTCTGTTGTTACTATAAGGGATGGAGCTAATGGCAAGAGAAAGACTAAGAATTTTACCTTTAGGTGGGTAGTGGATGAATAAGAAACCAACAGAATGGCAGGGAATAATTGCCGCCCAAAACAAGGACTCGCAAGGAGAAATGTTAGATATCGAGGGTGCAGATATTTCAGCCTTAACCCGTGTAAATGACAACCATAATTCTGGATTTGTAAATTCTCTAGGTTACGTCACAGAAGCAAAGAAGATATTCAAAAAAGAAGACTGCGAAACAGATGATCAACGAAGGTATTGGGAAATTACCAAGGCACCGTACATATGGGCAAAAGGCAGACTTCACGACGATCAGGATCATCCTGCTGCTAGAGCAGCAGCAGCTATACTACGAAATATACATAAGCATGATTTGCCACTTAAACTCAGGGCTTCTGTTGAGGGCTCTACTGTCGCCAGAGGTGTCCAAGATCCTTCTATACTAGCTAGGACTAGAATCCACTCTATTGCACTAACGTTCGTTCCAGCGAATCATGCGACGCTGATCGAGCCGGTAACGATGGAGAAGTCTGACTACCTGCAAGATCAGGAACTGATCAAGTCAGTAGCTCACCTAGCCCTAGAAGATGTCCCAGCTTTCACTCACTTGATAGAGCCCTCTCCCTTACTATCTATAAAGAACAAAATAGAGAAGATCAACTCCCTGGCCAAAGCCTTGACAGCTGGTTACGGTGGTGCTGGAGCTCCGAGTGCACTGACTGGTGGCGGGGTCATCCAAAAAGAGTCTATGGAAAAACCTAAAGGATTTCAGTATATTAACTGTCACTCGTGCGGGCACGAGCAACCTTTCTTCAAAGAACAGCGCAAGTGTCATAAGTGTGGTAAGTCTTTCTCCTTCCTTAACCTAGCTAAGTTCTTCTTAGGGGACTAGAAACCATATAACTGTATAAGAATACTGCTTATATTTGCCTAATTTTGGTATAATATAAGTAGTTTCTTTTTATTTGGAGGACTAACATATGGAAACTAAAGT
>CAITEG010000044.1 GCA_903891365.1 uncultured bacterium | reverse complement strand
CAACTGCAATTTTCGGAGGTGTTGAGGAGTCTCTAAATGCAATCGCTGTTTGACCTGGTCCGACACCAACAACAATAAAGTTTGAATCTGAAAATACAGCCAAAGCCACTGCGTTATTTGGGTTCAACTGCATTGTATAAGGTTTTACACCACCTGATATCGTCGCTGTGATTGGGTTATTGATGCTAGCGATAATATTACGTGGAGATATTACCAAATCTCCTATTGCATTTACTGCGATTTGAACTGCGACAGTCTTCGCAGGTGAGGACAAGTCTCTGACTATGAGGAAGGTTTGGCCTGTTCCTATACCTTTGACTGTGAGAGTGTAGCCAGCGGAGGAATCAGAAGTAATTTTAGCTAGTGCAATGTTTGGATCTGGAACTGTTGCTATTTGGTATGGCGCAGTACCACCGGATATTTTTGTGCTTGTTTCTTGGCCGATGGTGACCGAGACGTTTTGTGGGATGTTTAAGTCTGTGACTGTGCCAGATGTTCCGTATGATGTATTCGTTCCACTGAAACTACTGCCATTATAACTCCAATTATCATTTCCTCCTCCACCCATTACAGAACTAACACCGTCTGATAAAGCATTTAGACCTTTATCCAAGAAATGGTTTATCAAAGCGTCAAAAATAGCAGAAAGACTGTTACCTATCGCTCCATCTAGCGCTGTAGACAAAGATGGCATATTGAGCGCAGTCATAACTTGGTTTGCGGCCACAGATCCAGGAGTTGTATTTTGCAAACCACCTGGACAAGTGTTGGATTTTTCCCATGTGACTTGTGCTAAAGCTTTTCCTTTATTCCAATCTCTTACTGCTGCATCAAATGTAGGGTCAGAACCACCGTTCATCATAACATCTGCGTTTTGTTGTGGATACGGAACATTATATGAAAAACTCGGTTTCTGAAATTCATTTATACCATTATTATATGCTGGATTTGTAGGACATTTTTGTGGAGACAAGAACCCCATTCCCTGTTGCAGGAGTGATTGCACTTTTTGCGCTGGAGCTTGAGTTGTCCCCATAAGTTGTTGTAGTAAACTATCTCGCATCATCATATCGAATCCTAAATAATTATTTTGCGGATACTGAGTATTTATTAAGAATCCATTCCACCCTCCGGTATTGAAATCAGTCCTATATCGGGCAAGTAAGTCTGGGTCATTGATAACATTGCTTAAAGTGTAACGTGCGTTTATATCTAGTTGTCTTTTGTATGCATCTATTATTCCTAGAGCAACTTGTTTTCCATAAGGAAAACCATTCGGATCGTAACCAATCATTTCTACTATTTGCCTAACCTGTGTTTTAGCAATGTCATTAAAGAACATACCAGGATTTTCTATAAAAAGAGGCGCTCCGTGAAAGTCAGAATTTATCCAATTTATGATTGACTGAGTCATCTTTGCTAAAACTCTTTTTATAACAGTTTTAAGAATAGTTTCTAGCATTTTTTGCGCATAATCTAGAATATGAAGATTAGTGTTTGCAACAGTTGCAGCAGTAGCTGTAACTGTTGAAGGTGACATT
>CAITEG010000043.1 GCA_903891365.1 uncultured bacterium | reverse complement strand
CTATTACACTATAAATAATAATAAAATAAAGGATCGATATAGAGAAAGAAGTCTTGCCTTCTGACATCTTTCTGCCTATCAATACTGACACAATGACCAGTATATACAAAATTATTGATAAGAACAACACGGCTTTTGTATTGATAAAAAACCAGTCAAACTTATAATTAAAGGTCAAAAGACTATGAAAACCTATCGTTCTGACTTGTATAACATTAGTATAAATAAACTTCAAGAAATTATAAACAACAGTTACAGACAAAAAGATAACACCTAAAACAGAAATCATACCAGAAGGTAAGGTGAACAAAGCTACAGCTCCGTGCTTCTTCCTAAATAAAAGTCTCCTATAGTCAACTAAGTTTTTGATAAAACCATAAATCCAACGCTGTCTTTGTCGATAAAGTTTTATGACAGAATTTGGGGTATTTGTATAAACGAAAGCATCAGGACAATGGTCTATCTTATACCCGTGTTCTTGCATACGAAGAGCTATCTCTTGGTCTTCTGTATTGTGAGCTTTATGATAAGGACCTAATTCATCAAAAACTTTTGTTCTAAAGATAGAGAAAGGTCCAGGAGTCACATGTATGCCACCCATAAAACCAAGCATCTTTTTTGTATAGATAGCCATATCATACTCAACCTTCTGAGCAGATTGAAGAATATTCTTCGGATTGTAAACAACTATTGAAGGAGCTACTGCCATAGTCCTAGGATCCTTTTCAAAATATTTCATTATTCTTTTTAAGGCTTGGTCGTGAACAAAGGAGTCAGCATCAAGACAACCGAAAAATTCTGAAGTATTATGTTCAAGAGCAAAGTTTAACGCTGTATGCTTGCCTCCATTCTCTTTATGAAAGGCTCGTACATTGGTGCCATTATCAAAAGTTTGAATAAGTTCCCAAGTATTATCTTTACTACCATCATCTATCAAGAAAATGGTCATCTTATCCTTTGGATAATCAAGGGCAAGGAGTGACTTCACCGTCTTCTCTATAGTCTCATGCTCGTTGTAGCAAGGGACAGCAATAGTAACCGTCGGATAAGATAAAAGCTCTAAAATCTTAGGGTTTTTAACGATATGACGACGTTTTTCCAAAAAAGTAACTAAAAAAAAGATCTGTACGTAGACGGACAGAAAAGTAAATATATAGAAAATAATGGCATATATACCTTGCATAACTGAGACGTATTATATCATAATTAGAGGTACTTTTCAATACGCATTTTATCTTGCTTAATTTTATAATGTGATATAATCAATCTATGGAAAACGATAAAAAATTAAGTATCAATATGCCTACAGCTATTGTAGTTGCAGGATTTTTAATAATGTTAGGTATTTTAGTTAACGGAGGTCTAAATAAGGGTAAAAGTTCTACAGATGATAAAGGTAAAACTTTGTCAGAACAAGTCGGTATTAAAAAAGCTGACTTCGATGCTTGTATAGCAGGGATCGACCAAAGTGCACTTCAAGCAAAAATTAATACCAGCGTAGAAGCTGCTATGAAAGGTCTTAAACCAGAAGAAAGAGGTACTCCTTACTCAATTATCGTAGATAAGAATGGAACAAAGACTGAAGTTCGTGGAGCTCTCCCTATAGATCAGGTACAAAAAGCCATAGCTGAAGTAAAAGCTGGAAAAGTCACAAATCCATACAAAGGAGCTGTCGCTCTTAGTGAACCAGGAGACCATATAATGGGAAATCCTGATGCCGAAGTTGTAATCATAGAATACTCAGACTTTGAATGTCCTTACTGTAAAGCATTTCAACCAACTTTGAAGCAAATAGTATCTGAATCAAACGGAAGTGTCGCTTGGATATACCGCAATTGGCCTATACATCAAAACTCAGTTCAAAAGTTAATCGCTGCTGAATGTGTAGCTAAATTAAAAGGCAATGATGCATTCTGGAAATATTCTGACTTACTCTTTGCTCTCTTAAACCCAACTCCAGCTCCAGCAACAAGTAATCTATAATCATTAAATTTTAAAACCCTCACATTGTGAGGGTTTTAAAATTAACTTAATCGAAGTAATTTTTAAGGCGGGCGATCTTTTCATTGTTGCGAAGCTTCTCATGAACCTTGGCTTCAATCTGACGGATACGCTCACGAGTGACTCCAAAGTCTTGTCCGACTTCTTCTAGAGTATGCTGAACTCCATCTGTAAGACCATAGCGAAGTTCTAGTATCTTTCTTTCTTTTGGAGAAAGAGTATCGAGGACTTCTTTAATCTGGTCTGAAAGAATTCTGCGTGAAGAATCTTGGTCAGGGCGAAGTATCTTATCATCTGGAATAAATTCACCACGTGTAGACTTGTCATCATCGTCCCCTATCGGTTGTTCAAGAGAAACAGTCTCCTGATTTATCTGCTCAATAACGTGAATCTTCTCTACTTCCAAATTCATCTCCATGGCTATCTCTTCTACTAGTGGATCGCGCCCCAAGTCTTGAGATAAACGTCTGACTACTTGTTTGTATTTTGAAATTGTTTCCACCATGTGTACGGGAATACGAATAGTACGAGACTGGTCAGCTAGAGCACGTGTTATAGACTGTCTAATCCACCAAGTAGCGTAAGTTGAGAACTTATACCCTTTCGTCCAATCAAACTTCTCTACAGCCTTAAATAAGCCCAAATTACCCTCTTGGATAAGGTCTAGGAGTGTTAAGTCTGAACTTCTACCGACATACTTCTTAGCGATAGATACCACCAAACGAAGGTTCGCGCGGGCAAGCAAATTCTTGGCTTCGATGTCCCCTTTCTCAATTCTTTTAGCTAAGTCTCTCTCTTCAACAGCAGCGATGAGTGGGTACTGACCGATCTCTTTCAAATACATCTGGATAGAGTCGTAAGTCTTCGCATCTTTACTATACTTAAGAGCAAGCTTCTCTACATCTCCTGCCATATCAAGAAGATTTCCCCCTTCTAGGACATCAATACCGGCAACAGAAAAACGATCATAGAGTTCGTCTAAGAATAAAATATTATTTTCTATATCCGGGAATTCTTTAATAATTTCATCATAAGTGACGAAACCTCTCTTTTTACCTTTCTCTATCATTTCCAAAGATTTCGCTTCCTGGTCTTTGCCCTTCTTCTCTAGTTGCTCTTTCTTAGAAGCAGACATAGGACGAGCTTTCACTTTAGCCTTAGAAACTTTAGCTTTGGCTTTTACCTTTTTTATTACCTTTTTTATGGTCTTTTTAGCAACTTTTTTTGCCACTTTCTTAACTGTCTTTTTAACAGCTTTCTTTATAGCCTTTTTGACAGCTTTTTTTACCACTTTCTTAACTGTCTTTTTAACAGCTTTCTTTGAAACAATCTTCTTTTTTGTTTTGATTTTTTTTGCCATAAAATTATTTGAATCTATAAGCTTTTATTTTCTCTATACGTTCGACTGTTTTTTGATAATCTATAAGCGCTGGTCCTGGGTCATCCCCTTTATCTTTGTCTGTATTTATTTTATTTAATAATAAGATTTTGCGTTCATTTAAAATTTCTTCTTCCAAGTTAAGCATCAACTCCTCCAGATCACGAGGAACGTCTTTTATTCTGTTACCATACCACATTTCAGCTTCAGTTGCTAGAACTTCTTTCCATGGTTCATGCAGTAAAGAGATTGTGCTAAACTCTTCTTCTCCAATACTTTCTTTTAAAGATTTTTGAATGTCTTGTATATTTATACCGGCCTCTTCTTTCTCTTGCCAGAAAATAATACCGAACAATCTTTTCTCCAAGTTACTTCGACGAGATTCATGGTCTTTCTTTGGGACAAATACGCTCTCTTTAATAGATACATTATCTACTTGGTGATTCTTCTCATAAGTAGAGAAGTCCTCGATAATAGCATTCATAGGTATCCCCGTCTTTGAATTTATAAGAGAGACATAAGAGGATCTATCTATTGAGCTTTTAATCATAACTAAAAATGGAAAGATAATATCTCGAACTTGCTTCCCGCGCACTCTTATATCATTTGTATTCTTACAAATTCTGTCTATATGAAAAGTAACAATATCTTTAGCATTTTTTATAATATCTTTCCAAGAGTCGCCATCTTCTTTTATCATATCCGCAGGGTCTTTGCCTTCTGGAAGATTCGCAACTTTGACTTGCATATCGAGGGACAAAGCTATTATAGCCGAACGACTGACAGCTCTGATACCAGCCGAGTCACCATCATAAGCAAAAATAATATTTGGAGATAAACGACGAATAAGACCTAAATTGTTTATTTTGGATTCGTGATCAACTATTGAGTCAGTAAATGCAGTGCCTGAGACAGCAACAGTATTTGTAAAACCGATCTGATGAGAAAGTATAAGATCCATCTGTCCTTCTACGACGATACTATAGCCTCTTGTTCGGATAGAGCTTTTAGCTTTATCTATACCAAAGAGAACATTAGACTTATTGAAAAGTGGAGTATCTGGACTATTCAAATATTTAGCTTCTTCTTTATCGTCCTTACCAAAAATTCTTCCTGAGAAAGCTATAACTCTTCCACTTGAGTCACTTATCGGGAACATAATGCGAGAACGGAATCTATCATAAGTTCCCTTCTCTGACTTTTTTACCAAACCGACAGTCTCTATGTCCACTATACTGTAACCCTTTTTAACTAAATAATCAGACACAGACCTCCACTCATCTTTTACAAAACCAATACGAAAATCTTTAAGACTAGTATCATTCAATCCTCTACTTATCAGGTATGCCCTAGCTGCTGGTTCTTTGTCAAAATTACTTTCAAAGAACTTCGTAGCTTCTTCAAGTATTTCAAAATAAAGTTCTTTCTTATCTTTATCTTTGTCCACTTTAGTATATTCAAGTATAACCCCAGCTCTTTCGGCGAGCATTTTAAGTGCCCCCATAAAGTCACCTCCTTCAAATTTTTCCACGAAAGAAAAGATGTCGCCCTTCTCCCCACAACCAAAACAGTAGTATGTTCCTCTATCCGGGGATATGAAAAAAGACGGCGTCTTCTCATTATGAAAAGGACACTTAGCTTTGAAATTCTTTCCTGATTGTTCTACCTGTATATAGGAAGAGATAACATCAACAATGGAAAGCCTTTCTTTGATTTTCTCTACGGATGATGACATATTTTAAGAGCTTGCGCCCAGCCAGGACTAAAAGATTTTAGTCCTGGCAATAATTATTATATAGCACTCTCCTCATTTACTTCTGGTTTTTCTTTACGAATTTTTTCTACACCGAAACCTGTACCTGCTGGTATAAGACCACCGATGATAACGTTCTCTTTAAGGCCACGTAGATTGTCCACTCCACCACGGATAGCATTGTTGATAAGAACGCGGTTTGTGTTCTGGAAGGAAGCAGCTGAGAGCCAACTCTTAGTAGTAAGAGAAACTTCAGTAATACCAAGGACTATAGTTGTCGCTTCGGCTTTCTTGCCCTTCTCTTCTTCTTCTACACGAATGTTTTCTTCGATGAGTTCTATGTTCTCAACTATTTCTCCTGGTGAGAATGTAGTGTCGCCTGCGTCTTTAATCTTCTTTCTTGAGAACATCTGACGAATAATGATTTCAATATGTTTTCTTGAGATTGAAGCACTCTGTAAGTCGTAAACCTTGTTGATCTCATCTACGATATATTCTTCAGCTGCATCTTTGCCTCCGTACTTCACGATTTCATTGATATCTGCAGATCCATCTGTGAGAAGGTCGCCCTTCTTAACTTGTGATCCAACTTTAACTTGTGGCTGACGGCGGTTAGCAACGATGTACTCCATCTCATTCTTTTTGCCATCGGCTTTTGTATCTGAAAGAACTTTCACAATCTTTTCTTTTCCATTGTCTGTGATGTCTATGACTTCACCGTCTGTCTGAGAAATGATAGCTGGGTTCTTTGGCATACGTCTTTCAAAGATTTCTTCAACACGAGGAAGACCAGTAGTAATGTCCACAGTCGCAACTCCACCGGCGTGGAAAGTACGAAGTGTAAGCTGTGTTCCTGGTTCACCGATAGCTTGAGCGGCGATGATTCCTACAGCTTGTCCTAACTCCACCATACAGTTACGTCCCAAATCTAGACCATAACATACTCGGCAGATACCGTGTGTAGTCTCACAAGAAAGAGGCGTACGTACGAGAGCTTCCTTGATACCAATTTTCTCTAAATGTCTTGCGTCTTCTTTCATGATGAGTGTACCTTTCTTGAAGATAATTGTACCTGATGCATCCTTTATGTCTGCTAGGAGAACACGGCCATGCATATACTTTGCAAAAGCACCGTCAACTGCGACGATCTTCTTTCCATTCTTTGTTCCGCAATCCTCTTCTGTCACGACGACATCTTGAGCAACGTCTACGAGACGACGTGTAAGGTAACCTGCCTTAGCTGTGTTAAGAGCCGTGTCGGCAGCACCTTTACGTGAACCGTGAGTTGTAATGAAGTATTCAAGTGGTGAAAGACCTTCGATATAAGATGGAATGATTGGGAAGTCGAGTGTTGCACCAGAAGTGTTTACGATGAGTCCTTTCATTCCACACATCTGTATGAGAGATCCCATACTTCCACGGGCTCCAGAAGTGATAAGGTCATAAGTTGAACCCTTTGGATCAAGAGTTGCTGGAATTTCCTTTTCAATTTCTTTCTTAGCATGTTCCCAGATTTCAATAACTTTCTGATATTGCTCATCTTCTGAGAGAAGTCCGTCAGCAAACTGACCACGAACAACTTCTTCTTCTTTTCTGAATTTAGCAACAATATCTTTTTTACCTGGTGGAACGGTGAGGTTATCTATACCCCAAGTTACTCCTGAGTAAGTAGCATACTGGTAACCAAAGTCTTTAATCTTATCTAGGAATTTTGGTGTAGCATCAATACCATAGTGAACGATAAGTTCATCCACAAGTAGTGACATACGCTTGATAGTAATCTCTTCGTTTAGATAAGGGAAATCATCTGGGAAAATAGTGTTGAAGAATAATCTTCCGACTGTAGTCTCAAATGGCTTCTCTTCAAAACGAGAGTAGCGGGCTTTCTCTGTACCTAGAACTTTAATCTTTGCACGGAAAGTAATAACACCTAGATCAAAAGCGGTAATAGCTTGGTTTGGACTTGCGAAAGACATTCCTTCTCCACGCTCACCATCAACTGACTTTGTCATCCAGTAACAACCAAGAACGATATCCATCTTTGGCATAACGATAGGAGAACCGTCCTGAGG
>CAITEG010000042.1 GCA_903891365.1 uncultured bacterium | reverse complement strand
ATTATTTAATATTCAGATGAACCATCAAGTCCAGCGAATCCCTCCATGTCTTCCTCATCCTCATCAATTAATTCATCGTCTACTAGTAAATCATCGTCTAATAAAGAATCATCTAAATCGTCCGGAGATAACAAAACATCTTCATCGTCTTCACCGATATCTGGAGCACCAATTACTTCTTCTTCATCGTCTTTGTAACTCATGTTTTAATTAATATTTTACAATAACTATTATAATAATTATTTGTATCAAAATATTATTTTCTTTGCAAGGGTTTATCCACAGTTATTCCTTTTTCACAAGCGAGAGCAGTGAGTCCTATCGCGATAGCATCCAATTCATCGTCTGAAACAACACTTTCCTCTACTTTTATGAGCTTTCGGACCATAAACATTACAGCATCTTTTGTAGACTTTCCATAGCCCGTCACTGCTATTTTTATCTGAGGTGGAGTATATTCAAAAATACTTAAACCATTCTTTGAAGCGAGGTAAATAACGACACCACGAGCTTCAGATACATCCATCGCTGTCTTTTGGTTTGTGGTGAAGAAGAGCTTCTCTATTGCTAGTGCGTCTGGTTTATACTTTTTTAATATTTTCTCTATCTCGAGTCCTATAAGAGTGAGACGTTCATGGAAAGGAATTTTACTAGAAGTTTTAAAACAATTTGAATAGACCAAGTTGTGCTTGGTGGTGTAAGTTCTCTCTATGATAGCTATTCCAAGTCTTTCAAAACCAGGATCGATTGCTAAAACTTTCATATTATTTTTCAATAAAATCGAAACCTAAATGCTCATAACCTTTTTTTGTGACAGTTCTACCACGAGTAGTCCTCTCAAGGAGGCCTAGTTGGATTAAGTATGGCTCTACTACTTCTTCAATAGTTGCTTCTTCTTCACTTGTGGCAGCAGCTATAGTTTTGAGCCCTACTGGACCACCATTAAATTTATTTATGATTATTTCAAGAACTCTTCTGTCTGAAGAAGAGAGTCCTATCTCATCTATTTCAAGCAAAGCAAGCGCTTTCTTCACAGCATCTTTGGATAAAGGCATTTTGTGGACTTGAGCATAGTCGCGACAGCGTTTGAGAAAGTAGTTCGCAGTGCGAGGTGTGAAGCGAGCTCTTTTTGCTATCTCATCTAATCCTTCATCATCTAACTCTACTCCAAGAATTTTAGCAGAACGAGATAATATCTTTTTAATTTCTTCGTGACTATAAAATTCTAGACGGAAGACTCCACCTGAGAATCGTGAACGAAGAGGGGATGAAAGAAGAGCTATACGAGTAGTAGCAGCGATAAGGGTAAATGGTGGAAGCTCAAGCTGGATAGTTCTAGCAGAAGGCCCTTTACCGATAATAATATCTAAGACGCCTGACTCCATAGCAGGGTAGAGAACTTCTTCTACCATTTTGTTTAGACGGTGGATCTCATCGATGAAAACAATATCACCAGGCGCCAAGTTTGTAAGTATAGAAGCGAGGTCGCCCACTTTCTCTATGGCTGGTCCTGAAGTTATCTTTATTTGTCTACGGGTCTCTTTAGCTATAAGGTGAGCCAAAGTAGTCTTGCCAAGACCGGGAGGACCATAGAAAAGGATGTGTTCAGCAGGATGTGAACGCTCTTCGGCTGCAGTAAGGAGGATTTTAAGGTTGGCTTTAATGTTTTCTTGTCCAATATACTCTTCCCATAAGTTTGGACGGAGTGTCTGGTCTAAAAAACCCTCATCCTTACTGTGCACTGAGGCCTCCTCCCGAACGTGTTTTGTTGTTGTATCTTTACTTGACATTTTTTTCTTAGTATGCTATACTCGTTTTAGAACTTTAATACAGTTTGATTATAGCATTTTTCTGTGAAGAGAACATGAATCTCTAAGCAATCGGCCCCGTGCTCTATATATGTGCATAGGACGTCTTGGTTTATATTTATATTTACTGTGGCTATCCTGTAATCATATGTTACTTTGTTAGCGCATGCTTTCAAAGGATTGTTTAGAGATTTATGTTTTTTTCTTTAATCAAAAAGTCGCCCCTGAGGGCGACTTTTTGATTTTATTCTTCGTAGAAGTCTACAACACTTGATACTTCTTCAAAAGAGGTGATTCCCTTAAGGATTTTTACCAGACCATCTTCCTGTATGGTGAGGGATACTTGGTTTCTAGCGGCTTCTTTTATTTCTCTTTCACTTGGGTTCTTTACTATGATGTCTTCTATTTTTGGATCGTTGTATATAGCTTCAAATATTCCTATTTGTCCTTTAAAGCCAGTATTATTACACTCTAGGCAACCAACAGGAGTATATAATTTGAAAGGATTTACCAGGTCAACCCCATAATCTGCAAAGTTTTTATTGTAAGATTTTGCTTTTTCTATCATTTTGTTTATAAGATAGAGTTCTTCTTCTGTTACTACTCTTTCCTTTTTACAATGAACACAAAGTCTTCTGACAAGTCTTTGAGCGATAGACAAAGAAAGGGCCGATACTAGGATTTTTGGATTTACTTCTAAGTCGATAAGACGAGGAATAACTCCAGCCGCATTGTTCGTATGAAGAGTTGAGAAGACAAGGTGACCAGTAAGAGCAGACTCAACTGCAATCTTAGCCGTCTCACTATCACGGATTTCTCCGACCATTATTACGTCTGGGTCCTGACGGAGAGCTGAACGCAACCCCTCAAGGAAAGTATAGCCTTTTTCAGCATCTGTCTGAGTCTGAGTTATTCCTGGTAGGTGATACTCGATAGGGTCTTCGATAGTTATGATCTTTATTTCTGTAGAGTAAATTTTTTGAAGGAAAGAGTAAAGAGTTGTTGTTTTACCAGAACCTGTAGGACCAGTAAGGAGAATAAGACCATTTGGTTTTTTTATTTCCCTTAAGAATACATCATAAAGTTTAGGTTCTACTCCCATGTCTTCAAGCTTCACACGGATAGATTTTGGATTTAAGATACGCATAACAATGGACTCACCGTAAGCTCCAGGGATAAGTGAGACACGAAGAGAGATTTCATCCTGATCTAGGAAAATACTAAAGCGCCCATCTTGAGCGATAGAAGAAGAAGTAATCTTAAGACCAGAGATAAGCTTGATTCTTGAGTTTATGAATTTATGAGCTGCTGGCGGTATCTCCATAACTTCATGGAGAATTCCATCTAAACGAAAACGAAGTCTGACAGTGTTTTCTTCTGGTTCAAAGTGTATATCGGAAGCATTGATAGCGACAGCTCCAGCAAGAGCGACTTCTAGTATGTGTGAAGTAGTATGTGTATTGTCTTTCTCGATAGCCTCTACTGCTTTTTTAATATCTTCAATATTTTTTATACCAACCATTAATTTTTTCAAAGCTTCTCCTGATATGGACATACTTCCAGCACGAGACTCTTCGGCATAAGAAATTTCTTTGTATCTATCCCAAGCTTTCTCTAAGCTTGCACGAGAAGCCATATAAAAGTGGGGGATATACTCACGGTCTGTGAAAAATTTTGTCCAGTTGGCAATTTTGTCAGACTGAGGAGAACGCATAGCGATATGCACGTCTTTACCCAATATTTTAAAAGCAGCAACTTCTTCAGTACGAGCTTCTTTCTCTTCTATGAGGCGTAGGGCATCATTTTCAATAGGCATAGAGGAAAGATTTATAGGGGGGACTCCGTATTTAGGTTCGGCGATAGCTTGGATTAGCTCTTCTTCTTCTTGTTTTTGTAAATCTATTAAGTTTTTATTCTGCTTATCTTCATCAAATATTAGTGACATATGGGCTTATTATACCGTATTATTAAGGATTCTTTACCCTTGACAATAGTCCTTAAATATGCTATCATATACACAAATGTTAATTTTCTAGTATTGTTGTATTTCTTTCCCAAAACAAAGGGTCTTTGGGAGATAAATAAAACAATATTAGGAATATTTACAACAAAAAATATAAAAATAAAGGAGGTTTAGTTATGAAAAAGTTAGTTATGTTTTTGTTCACTACTCTGCTCGTAGTTCTGATGAGTTCGCAGATAGTATTTGCTCAACCAGTAAAGGTTTATGGAACTATCGAAACTGATGGTTACAATAAACTTACAAAGGAAGCAAATTGGAAGAAAAGGCCAGAAGCCAAAATGATCCATAATGGATCGTGCCCCCCGAATTGTACGGAGTACATTTTGAAAGAACAATGGCTTATCCGCTTTGATAAAAAAGAACACAATGCTTTTGATGGAAACTACATTATATTTCCAGCAGGAGCTAGTGTTTATACTAAAGGCGGAGAATGGTTTGCAACTGATTGTGGTAATAAAATTGACTACATGAGGAAGTTAAACGAAGTTGAATTCAAGGAAAAAATTGTTGAGGTCCCTGTTCCAGGAAAAACCGATACAGTTTATGTCCCGCAGGCAACTCAAATGACCGTAAATAACTTTTATGGACAACAGGGTTTACAATGCATGCAACCGATTGCTACACCAGGTTACCAGTCCCCATACTATAACTCACCATACTACAGCGGTTTTTGTGAAAACAATTACAGCTATGGTTGTGACTATGGTTATCAGGGTGGATTTGGTGGAAGTTTCTGTTCAGGATTAGGTTATAGTTTAGGCTATGGACTTGGTTCTAGAATTTTTGGAGGAAATTGTGGTTACAACAACGGAGGGAGTACTTATATTGATAACAGTATCAATGGAAGCTACAACTCGAGCAGTAATTACACCGACAACAGTTCTCGCTACACAGATAACAGCTATCATTCAACTGATAACAGTTATCACTCAACCACTTACCGTGGGGGAGGAAACAATCAACAGCAACCACATGCATCAGGTCCAAGTGGAGGTAGAGCAAATTCTACTGATACAGGTCATGCTTCTGGTCCAGCAAATGGATCATCAGACAATGGATCAGGTTCTGGTTCAGGTGGAAGGGACGCAACTACTAACAACACCGGAGGTTCTGGTGGAAGAAGTAGTATGGTTCGTGGAAACAACCAAACAGTGAGAACTCTTTCTCAGAATGGAAACAACCAAAGTAACGTCTCTTCTCGAAGAAGTAGGAATACAATGGTTTATACCAACGCACAGATGCAACAACAATCTGGTGGAAACAGAACTCAAAGTTCTAGTTCATACCAACGAGGAGGTTATCAGCAGAGTAATGTTCAAAGTAGAGTCCCTTCAAACAATGGAGGAACTTATGCCAGGACACAAGCTGGAAATTATAATCGTTCGGGAGGTTTCAATCAACAAGGTGGAGCAAGAACTCAAATGAGATCTTCTCAACCTTCTTCTGGTGGAGCCTATCGTATGGGTTCTCAAGGTGCTTCTCGTCAAATGCAGTCCTCCAACTTTGGTGGTGGAGGTTCTCGCATGGGCGGACGTGGTGGTAGGTAATACCAATTTTTATATTTTAGTACATTAAATCAAACAAATAGAGGATGTTTTAGTATTGCTTAGCAATACACATCCTCTACTTCTTTAAGTCTTTAACGGTTGACGTTGAAGGTTTAAAGTTGTAAATTAGCCAGGTAATAGTCATAATGTGAATATTGACATATTCATCTTATTATGATATAATACCAGTATAAATTAATCGAAATTATTAAATTAATATGAAAAATTATATGAAAAAAATAATAGTTGGTCTCTTAACTTTTGCTTTCCTGTTTACAGGAATTCAGAGTGTTTTTGCTTCAGGTCCATTTAATGGACAATCTGGAGACTGTCCTAGTATAGCAATAGGGAACTACACTACAGGGGTAGGTATTGCTGATGGACAATGGAATTGTTGGACAAGACAGTCCGTCACTGCATCTGCAGGTGACACTATAAACGTGGCTTTGTTTTATCACAACAATACAGCTAGTACTCTTACAAATGTAAGTGCTACTTTATCCGCTTCTGGAACTGGTCCTTCTACAAACTACTCTTTCTCTGGACAAATATATTCAGATCAAGGTAGTACAAGTCTTGGAACAGTAAACTTAAGTCTAAACAGTAGTCAGACACTTACTTACAGCTCAGCACACTGGATGAAAGATAAGAATGCTATAAATAGTGATACTGATTCTGCGATGCTTTACGGACAAAACGGTAGTGTTATGCAAAACGGTGGAAGTTTAAAGATTGGTAGTGTACCTACTGGTTGGAATGACTATGGTTATATCTTAGTTGTATTCAAAGTAGGAACAACTGTCGCTCCACAACTTTGTAAAGATACTTCCGCAACAAATTACAACGGAGCACTTCCTTGTACTTATCCTGCACAGACATGTCAGGACCCAGCAGCAAGTAATTATCGTGCTGTAGGTTCTTGTACTTACCCAGCTCAATTATGTAAAGACACTGCAGCTTCTAATTACAATGGATCACTTCCATGTACTTACCCTGCACAACTTTGTAAAGATACTGCCGCTTCTAACTATAATGGAGCAATCCCTTGTACTTATCCAGCCCAGCTTTGTAAGGACCCAGCCGCAAGTAACTACAATGGAGCAATCCCTTGTGTTTACCCACCACAACTATGTAAAGATACAAACGCAAATAACTACAATGGGGGACTTCCATGTACTTATCCAGTAACACAAAGATACTGTCAGGATTCAAGTGCTACAAACTACAGAGGCTTACTACCATGTGAGTATCCTGTAAGAGTATGTATGGATCCAGGGGCAAGTAATTATCGTTATTCACTTCCATGTACTTACCCAGTTAGAGTCTGTACAGACTCTTCTGCAAGTAACTACGGAGGAGCATTACCATGTTACTACACACCTGTTCAACAAATTTGTCGTGATTCATCTGCAAGTAACTACTTGAGCTATGGTTCATGTATTTACAACCAGACTATCTGTCGTGATTCTTCAGCAAGTAATTATCTAGGATATGGTTCATGTGTTTACAATAATAATAACAACAGATGTTTAGATACAGCCGCAAGTAACTACGGAAGTTATGGCTCATGTATTTACAACAACTACAACACTCCTTCAGTTTCTACATACTACCCATCAAACATTAGTGACACTAGTGCCACAGTTTCTGGATACGTAAGTAGTAATGGTTCACTTGTGAACTCATGGATAGAGTTCCCATGTTATGGAGCTCAGTATGGTAACAAGTATAGTCAGTCTTCTTCAAGTACTTCTACAACTGTCTACAACTTATCTCCAAACACAACATACAATTACTGTATGGTTGCTCAAAACACAAACAATAGTCAGACTTACCGTGGCACACAGATTACATTTACAACTACAGGAGGTTCTATCACACCTATATATGTAAATAAGAATGTTGTTACAACAATTGCGACAAACATCACTACCTCTGGTGCACAACTAAACGGCTATATCACAAACAGTAGTTACTATAATTCAAATACTTACTTTGAGTATGGTACAACTACAGATCTTGGACAAAGAACAAACTCAAAAACAACCGTTGGTAATAGTAGTATGAATGACTTCATAACAGGACTTAATTCAAATACAATCTATTATTTCCGTGCTGTTAGTGAAAGTTCAAACGGAACATCAAGAGGAAGTATAGAAGTATTCAGAACACTTGGCGCAGGAGTAGTGACCCCTATCGTAATACAAGGTACTACAGTAGTAGGAACTTCTTCTCCAATAATGCTTAGTATTACAAATAAATATGAGCTTATAGGAACAGGAGATACTATGGACTATACAGTAACTTACAAGAACATTGGTAAGAGTAAGCTCACAAAGCCAATGATTCAAGTAGTTCTTCCTTCAAACATTACACTCGTAAACGCATCTCGTGGAACTTACTCTGTAGACACTCATACACTTTCAGCTCTTATAGAAGACTTAGATAAGGGACAAGAGGGAGTTATATACATTCAAGCAAAAGTAGATTCTGTCCCAGCCAACAGTGCTCAGATAGTAACTACCGCAATCCTTGTATATACAAATAGTAACGGTGCTCAAGAGAATGCTATGGCTTACGCCTTCAACGTACCAAAACAAATGGTAGTTGATGCAAATAGTAATCTAGGTGCTAGTGCATTCTTTGCAGGAATATTCTCTATCGGGCTTATAGGATGGTTAATAATAATTCTAATAATATTATTATTGATACTCATCGTCCGTTCTGTCTACTCAAAAAGTGGAAACAGTACACCTACACATTAATATATACACACCCATCATATTCATATGATGGGTGTGTTAGTATATAATATATAGATATGGAAAAAGAACTGAAAGAAGACAATATAAAAGAGATTGCAAAAGAAATACTTGAAAAAATAAGTATGGGTGTTAAAGATGCAGCAACTCTCGTAACTCTCTCAGGTGACCTAGGAGCAGGGAAGACAACGCTCACAAAAGAAATAGCAAAACAGCTCGGAATTATAGAAAGAATAATTTCGCCAACTTTTGTTATTATGAAAATATATAAAACAAAAAATAAAAGATTTAAGAAACTAATTCACATAGATGCCTACAGACTGAAGAACAGTAAAGAACTTTTAAACCTAGGTTGGGAAGAACTAATCAAAGTTAAGGACAGTCTTGTGATAATGGAATGGCCAGAAAATGTACCTGATTGTGTTTGCGTAGATGCCCATAAAATACAAATAGAACACAAAAACGAGACAACCAGAAATCTAAAAATAAATCTTTGCCCCTAAAGGACTGCGATTTCTACATGCGGTTTACCGCATAAGAAATCGGGAGTATACTTAGCATATGGCAACTAAAAAAGAAGATAAAAAGAAGCTTGTATTGCTTGATACTCATGCGATAATTCACCGTGCTTACCATGCTCTGCCTGAGTTTATGAATTCAAATGGTGAGCCGACAGGGGCTATATACGGCCTTGCCACGATGCTTTTTAAGATTATCACCGAGCTTAAGCCTGACCATATAATCGCTTGTTATGACTTACCCAAGAAGACTTTTAGACACATCGCTTATGATGACTATAAAGCTGGTCGTGCGAAAGCCGATGATGCTCTAGTGGCTCAGCTTATACGCTCAAGAGAGTTCTTCCAAGCACTTTCTATCCCTATGTATGAGTGTGAAGGATTTGAGGCTGATGATCTTTTAGGTACGATAGTAGAAGAGACAAAATTAATGAAAGACTTGAATGTAGTAATTGCTTCTGGTGATATGGATACACTTCAGCTAGTAGATGGAAGTAAGGTTCAAGTGTATACACTCAAGAAAGGAATCAACGATACAATTCTATATAATGAAGAAAAAGTAAAGGAACGCTTCGGTTTTGATCCTATTTATCTTCCAGACTATAAAGGGTTACGAGGAGATCCGTCGGACAATATTATAGGAATCAAAGGTATAGGAGAGAAGACAGCCAGTATTCTAATATCTAAGTATGGAACGATAGAGAAAATGTATAAGGATATTAAGAAAGCTCCAGAAGTTTTCAAAACTCTTGGTGTTACAGAGAGGGTTCTAAATCTTCTTAAAGAAGGTGAGGATGAAGCTATCTTTTCAAAGACTCTTGCAACTATCAGACGCGATGCACCGATAGATTTTAAACTTCCAGTAAAAACCTGGAGAGAAGAAGTGGATACGAAGAAGGCCGAAGAATTTTTTAAGAAAATGGAATTTAAAAGTTTGCAGAGTAGATTTTTGAGAATATTGGATGGTGATATTAAACTAGAAAAGGCTTCACAGGAGCGAGAGAATTTTCACAGCTTTACCCTAAGGGCGCAGGCCCCTGATAAAAATTATCTCGCTCCTGTTTCGCCACATCAAAATGAAGATATAGAAAAAGCAAAAATTGCTTTTTGGTTACTCAACTCTGAGAAGTCTAATCCAGATATAAATGACTGCATAGAATACAAAGGTAGTGGTTTTATAGATGAGGCTATAGATAAAATGGAAGAAGACATAAAGAAAGAAGGCCTCGAATATGTCTATAAAAATATTGAATTACCAATAGTTCCAATAATAGAGAAGATGGAAAAGCTTGGAATCAAGATAGACATAGAGTATTTAAATAAGCTTTCAAAAGATTATCACAGTGAGCTTTCTAAAATAGAAAAAGAGATTTGGAATTATGCCGGCAGAGAGTTCAACATTAATTCTCCTAAGCAATTAGGCGAGATCCTTTTTGATGAGATGAAGCTCGGAGAAGTTGACGGTAAGTCTCTCGGTATTAAAATGAAGAAGACAACAGGGGGCGCTCGTTCGACAAAAGAAAGTGAACTAGAAAAGTTGAAAGATCTTCATCCTATTATTGATAAGATACTAGAACACAGAGAATTACAAAAACTACTTGGAACTTACCTAGATACCATACCTTCTTTGGTAGGGAAGGACGGACGCCTGCATGCCAAGTTCCTTCAGTATGGGACAACGACAGGTAGATTCTCTTCAAACAATCCAAACTTACAAAATATTCCAACTAAAACAGAACGAGGAAAAAAGATAAGAGATGCATTTATCGCTGAGAAGGGCTACACTCTCGCGTCTTTTGACTACTCGCAAGTTGAGCTTCGTATCTCTGCTTTATTGTCGCAAGACTCATTCTTTATAAAAACATTTACTGAAGGTAGAGATATTCATAGTGCGGTAGCGATGAAAGTTTTCAATGTGCCAGAGGCAGAAGTGACTGCTGATATGCGTCGCCGCGCAAAAGTTATTAACTTCGGAATTCTTTATGGTATGGGAGTCACAGCCTTAACTGCAAATCTAAATACAAACAGAAAAGAGGCACAGATATTCTATGATAATTATTTTAAACAGTTTCCAACCATTGCCGACTACTTAGAAAGTATAAAAGTTTTTGCTAGGAAAAATGGATATACAAAAACTCTCTTTGGGAGAAAGAGATACTTTCCGGCAATAAACTCCCCACTACCATTTATGCGAGCGATGGCTGAGCGTATGGCCACTAATGCACCGATACAGGGGACAGCTACAGCTGATATCATTAAGATTGGAATGAGGAGAACAGAAGAAGAATTAAAGAAGGCTGGTATTATAGATGAGGCTAGGATTGTCCTTCAGGTTCATGACGAGCTTGTGTATGAGATAAAAGAAGACAAATTAGACCAAGCTATCAAGATTATAAAAAAGGCTATGATTGATGTTATTCCTGGTGAATTCCTTGTAAATATGACCCCTGTACCACTCGATGTATCTGTTGGTTTTGGTAAAAATTGGGGAGAATTAAAGTAGTGGCATAATTTTATGGCTGTGATAGGATTAATATATGGACAAAAATAACCAAAATTTAAACCAAGAGAAAAAGCCTGTCTATGGAGTAGTCCACGTTCTCCTTTCTAATTCTTATATTATGTTCTTCTTTGCTGTTGTGTTAGGGGTAATCTTTGATATCATATTCTCTGTAAATTTGTTTAAAGGTGTCGCCTATGAATATGTTGGACTTTTCTTGCTTGTAGTTGGAACTATCATTGTCTACTGGTCACAGAAAACAACAAGAAAAGTTGGTAAGGTTGTTTCAGATAGAGATGTGAATTTCTTTTTGCATGGTCCATATAAATATACTAGGAATCCTACAAATCTTGGACTTACTGTGGCGATATTAGGTTTTGGGTTTTTAATACACTCATCTTTTTCTGTTTTATTTATTTTGATAACATATATTATCTCAAAACTATTTTTTATTAAAAAGCAGGATGTTATTTTAGAGGAAAGATACGGAGATGCTTTTGTTGATTACAAAAAGAAAGTAAAAGATTGGCTATGATACACATTCTAGTAGGAGGGGACATAAAAAATAAAAGTATTTTTATGAAAGAACTCACGAGTGGTCGCGAGAGCTTTTTTCTTAGAGGAGAAGAAATAAATAAAGATCAAATTATTAATTACTGCTATAGTGTAGATCTTTTCAGTGGGTCACCTGTAATAATAGGAGAAAATATATTAGGTGAAAATAATATTAGTTTCACAACAAAAGAACTTTCTCTCATGCAAGCTTCTGGTACTATATTTGTTTTCAACGAAGACAAATTACTTAAAACAATTCAGGATAAATACAAGAAATATGGAAGTATAAAGATTTTTGAAGATAAGAAAATAATTTCAAAAGAAAAGTTCAATATTTTTAGTCTTACAGATTCTTTTGCCAAGAAGGACAAAGTGGGGACTTGGGTCTTGTACAATAAAAGCTTAGAAGATGGGGTAGAACCTGAAGCTATAGCTGGGGTTCTCTTCTGGAAGATTAAGAGCTTATTACTCTCTAGCTCAAATACTTTTACTAAAAATGAACTCAAACAGCAATCAAGTAGAATCATCACCCTTTACCATAAAGCTCACAGAGGGGAGGAGGATATGACTGTCAGCCTTGAACAGTTTATACTGAGTTCGTTGTCTTCCAAGTAGATAAGAGTATAATTAATCTATGGAATCAATTTTAAAGTCAGATGTTTTCTTCTTTATCAGCTCTATATCTGTAATTTTACTTACAGTTGTTTTTATAATTATTGGTTTTTATTTAATAAAAACAATGAGAAACTTTTCTAAAATCTCAGAAGATCTTAGAAAGACCGTCGATGGAGCAACTTCATCACTTGATGAAGTGGGGAATCATATAAAAGAAAGTCCGATTTTT
>CAITEG010000041.1 GCA_903891365.1 uncultured bacterium | reverse complement strand
TTAATAAAATTAAAGAATTAATTGTTTCTATGGGTAAAAACTATGATTATCAGGGTTTTAAGAACACATTCTTTAAAGTTTATAAAAAAGAGATAAAAGAAGTAGAATCATTATTTATTGACAGTTTAAATAAATAATTTTATGGAAAAAATAAATGAAAAGAAAAGATTTTCTGTTGTGGCGAGGTTAAAGAGCACGACTCACGCTTGGAGGGGACTTGGAATTTTTATAAAAACTACTCATAATTCTTGGATTCATATATTCTTTGGTATTTTAGCTGTATATCTTGGGTTTGTTTTACATATATCTAGTATTGAATGGGTGATGATAATCTTCTCTATTGGTCTTGTCATTATTACCGAAGCACTTAATACAGCATTTGAGATAGACATAGACCTCACGAGCCCTACCTTCCACCCATACGCCCGCGACACCAAGGATGTCGCCGCTGGTGCAGTCCTTCTCTCTGTCCTCGTGGCAGGGATTGTAGGACTGATAATTTTTCTGCCGAAGATAATGGTATTGTTGGGGTAGATTAATCATTTTAAATATAAGAACCTCACCCCTTACCCCTCTCCAGGTTACTGGCGAGGGGATGGATTTAATATAATACAAAACTCCCCCGGCCCCTCTCCAAAGTATTAGAGAGGGGAGGAATACAATACAAAAACAAATTCCCCGACCATCTCCAGATTACTGGCGAGGGGATGAATTCAATACAATTAGATGTATAATTAATTTATGTCTAAGTTTAAAGATATAATTAAAGCTAGATTTTTAAGAAAAAGGGGGACTGAAGCAGAAAAAATACTCTGGAGAGAATTAAGGAACAATAATCTTGGAATTAAATTTAGAAGGCAACATCCTATCGGTAGTTTTGTTGTAGACTTTTACGCCCCTAAATATAAATTAGCCATAGAACTAGATGGTTCTGTTCATGAATCAAAAGATGCTAAGGAGTATGATGAAATGAGAGCAAAAGTTTTGATGGATATGGATATAATTTTGATGAGGTTTTGGAATAGTGAAATAGAAAATAATCTATCTGATGTTTTAATTAAAATCAAAGAAAAAATTATAAGCCTAGAAACCAAAGCCCCTCTCCAGTAATCTGGAGAGGGGTAGGGGTGAGGTGGTTCTAAAGAAACTAACGCCCATTGACTTTACAGATTGGAAAATGTAGTGTGAAGAAAAAATGTTAAATTCTTAAAACTTAATACGATGAAATATTTAAAACCAACGATTGGTTTTCATTTTGAATTACACGAAGCATCACTTCTTGTTGCTGTAAAGGGTTACAAACTCATTAACGACGTTGTTCCTTCTAAGTATGGTGATATCATGGGCGATCTTCCGTTATTAAATGGTGTCACACTGGAATCCCTTTCTTTTCATGGGATATTTGAAGAGCTTATTATGACAAAGAGTAAGTTGTTTCTGGAAGAGAAATTTCTTTTCAGTAAGAATATTTTCTTTTTAAGAAAATGTGGCATTGATGGTAAGTATTATTGGGTTAATGTTACATTGTGGAATGAGGGAACTTTTTGTATGAGTGAAAATCCAAATGAAAATTTCTTTGTCGAACCATGGAGAAATAATTCCGACCGTAAGCATTTATTAGAGGATTCGATATTCTTTGTATTGCAGTCCAGGAAGGAACTTCTTTTAAAGTAGAAAATTTTAATTAACCGTTAGTAAATGGAAAAACCCCATTAACTGGCGGTTTTTTCATTTATATTGAATTTTCCCCTCTTCAGTAATCTGGAGAGGGGGTAGGGGGTGAGGTGTTATCTAAGGTCTTTAGTCTTTGCATTTGACAATTATTTTATATTTGCTAGTATGAAGCAACGAGCTCAAAAGAGCTTATTTATATTGGAAAACATAAAAACACATGACAAGATCACTAAAAAAAGGACCATATGTAGACGAGAGGCTTTTGAAAAAGATTGCCGGAAAGAAACCTTTAGAAACAGGCGTTATTAAGACATGGTCACGCGCATGCGTGATATCACCAGAAATGGTCGGCTTCGTATTTGGAGTCCACAACGGTAAGGTCCATGTAGAAGTACTCGTCAGTGAAGATATGGTAGGGCACAGACTTGGAGAATTCTCACTAACACGTAAGTTCGTCAGACACGGAGGTAAAATGCAGAAAGAATTAGAGGCGAAGAAGAAAGAGGCCGAAATTACAGCAGCAAAGTCAGCCAAAGCTACGACTACCGATACCAAGAAAAAATAATTAACTTAACTTATGAAAACAAGTAAAAAATTAGTTATAGTCTCAGCAGGCAATATCTAGTAAAAATAATTTAACTACAAACATGAAAGCATTTTTAAAAAACTACAGACAGTCTCCTCGTAAGGTTCGCCTTGTGACAGACTTAATCAAAGGAAAAAGGGTTTCCGAGGCTTTTACTCAATTACAGAATCTTCCAAAGAGAGCAGCTTTGCCAGTGGAGAAGCTACTAGCAGGAGCTGTTGCCAATGCTAAGAGTGCCGGAATGAATACAGAGGATTTATACGTTGAAAACGTTACAGTAAATGAAGGTATCGTTCTTAAGCGTTCAATGCCTCGCGCACGCGGAAGTGCTTCAAGAATCAACAAGCGTACAAGTCATATAATGCTTACTCTTGTAGACAAAGGAGTAGAAGCTAAACCAAAAAAAGCAGAAAAGAAAGAAAAAGTAGTAAAAGAAAAGACAGAAAAGAAAGTTGTAGCAAAGAAGTCGAAAGTAACTAAGAAAACAGAAGTCAAAGAATAATTTTATGTCAAAAGTTGTCCATCCATACGCACATAGATTAGTAACACTCCGTGACTGGAAGTCACGCTGGTTTGCTGATAAGAAATACAAAGATTTACTGAAGAGTGACGTTGTTATTCGTGAATTTCTTATGAAGAAGTTGCGCGGTTTTTACATTTCAAGAGTTGAGATAGACAGAAGTGCAAAAGCTACAAAGGTTATGATCTTCACTTCACGCCCTGGTATGATAATCGGACGCGGAGGTGACGGTGCTTTAAAGCTTAAGGCAGATCTAGTTGCTACTCTGAAGAAGCGTGGTGTTGTCATTCCTGAAGATTTCAAGCTAGATATTCTAGAAGTAGGAAATCCAGACGCTGATGCAGCAATAGTTGCATGTATGATTGCAGAAGGACTTGAGAAGAGACTTCCTTTCCGCCGTGTTATGAAGCAGACAATCGAAAAGGTTATGACAGCTCGTGGAGTTAAAGGAGCTCGTATATACTTGGGGGGGCGTCTAGGAGGTGCAGAAATCGCCCGCAGTGAGCAGATCAAGCGTGGTTCTATTCCTCTACAGACTTTCCGTGCAGACGTTGACTTTGCTCGTGAGAAAGCTCATATGAGTTATGGAGATATAGGTATAAAGGTCTGGATTTATAGAGGAGAAATTTTTTCTACTGCTGCCCCCGCACCAGCTAGAAGAAATTATAAACAATAAAATTTTATGTTAACACCTAAAAAAGTAAAATACAGAAAGTGGCAAACAAGTAGAACTGACATGACAAAGGTCACACCTGACACTCGTGGTATCAAAGTTTCCTTTGGAGCATTTGGACTTAAGGCTATGTCAGGAGGACGTGTTCGCTCAAACCAACTCGAGTCTGCTCGTAAAGCAGGACACAGAGCTCTAGGTAAAACTGGACGCATGTGGATAAGAGTTTTTCCAGACAGACCATTTACAGCAAAACCTGCAGAAGTAGGTATGGGAAAGGGTAAAGGAGATCCACAGGGTTACTGCTTAGATGTTCGCCCAGGCCGAATATTATTTGAAGTTGATGGAGTAACAGATGCTATTGCGAAGGAAGCCCTTCGTAAAGCAGGAACAAAGTTGCCAATATCAACACGTGTAGTAGCAAGATAATTTTTATATATGGAAACACCAAACAAAAAAACAAATAAGATTCTAAAGGGAGTTGTAATCTCAGACAAAATGAATAAAACAGTTGTTGTCGAAGTTACACGCTTTGTTGAACACAAGAAATACGGCAAGAGAATCAAGAAGACAAAGAACTATAAAGCCCACGATGAGAACAATGTGAAGAAGATTGGAGACAGAGTCGAAATCGAAGAGACAAAGCCAATGTCAAAAGATAAGCATTTTAAAGTAATTATTTAATAAATTTATGATTCAAGACGGAACAGTAGTAGTTATAACAGATAATGCCGGCGGTAAAGTCGGAAAGGTTTTCAAGGTACTTGGTGCTTCAAAGAAGCGCTATGCTGGTATCGGCGAGAAAGTTATGATCTCAGTCAAGATTGCTGATCCTCGTAAGGCTGTAAAGAAGAAGGATGTTCACCAAGCAGTTGTTGTCCGTACTGTAAAGTCTTACCGCAGAAAGGATGGATCATACATTCGTTTCGATGATAATGCAGTTGTGATTCTTGAAAAAGACAAACTTGATCCAAAAGGAGGTCGTGTATTCGGTCCTATTCCTCGTGAACTTGCAGAAAAAGGATACCAGAAAATTATTTCATTAGCACAAGAAGTTGTTTAATTATATGAAAATCAAAAAAGGAGACAATGTAATAGTTATCGCTGGTGCCAACAAAGGAAAGAAGGGTAAAGTTCTAAAAGCTATACCATCCTTGAACAAAGTTGTTGTAGAAGGAGTAAATTTGAGAAAGAAAGCTCACAAAGCAAAGAAGCAAGGAGACATCAGTCAGATTTTAGAAATCGCAACACCTATACACGTATCAAATGTTGCTAAGAGAGACTAAAAAATATTATGGAAACAGTAAAACAAAAAGAGAAGAAAGCATTTAGTACACTTAAAGCCAAGTATGGCTATAAGAATGTTATGGCTGCACCTCACCTTGTAAAGGTGGTGATAGCTTCAGGAACAGGTTCAGGACTAAAGCGCAATAAAGATCACAATAAGCTAGTCCTAGAAAGACTTGCAAAGATTACCGGCCAGAAGCCAGCTACAAAGAGTGCAAAGAAGTCTATTGCATCATTTAAGATTCGTTTAGGCGACCCTGTAGGAGTCATGGTTACTCTCCGTGGAGCTCGTATGTACGGATTCCTAGACAAGCTTATAAACGTAGCTATCCCTCGTACAAAAGACTTCCGTGGTATTGAAAGAAAGATTGTGGACAATATCGGTAATCTTACAATGAGTATCAAAGAGCACACAATTTTCCCTGAGACAGGTGATGAAGAATTGAAAGACGTGTTTGGACTTGCAGTTACAATAGTAACAACAGCAAAGACCAAGCCTGAAGCAACAGAATTCTTTGAACTTATCGGTGTACCATTCAAGAAATAAATACTTTAAAATACTCCCCAACGGGGGTATTTTTGTTTACATTGACAAAATTGGCTATAAATTGTAATGTATAGAAAAATTCATTAATAAATTATTGTGCTATGAAAAAAGTTTTAATTGTCCAAAGTATCCCTGAATGGCTGGATATCTTTAAAAGTGCTATTGCTAAGCAATTTCCTCTACTAAAAGAGGAAGATTTCATTTATACAGGCTCATTTGATGAAGCTGTTGATGTCGTTCCAATTGATTGCGAACTTGTTGTTATTTCAAGTGATATGTTTCATGATGTGCTTTCTCCTTATCGAGAGCTTCATGGAGAAATCATACCAGATAATGAGAAGAACGGGGCAAGTCTTGCTGAAATTATAAAAGCACTTAACCCTAAGTGTAAATTCTTTGTTTTTTCCCAGTTTGAACCGAAAAAAAGTGAATTCATTGATGGCTTCATTCCCAAAAACCAGTTTGGCAATATGTATATGCAAGATTTACAAAAAGCCCTGGACAAGATTTTTAATCTTTAGTAAAGACGGTATACTTATGTTGAATTAAAAATTAATCACTATGCCAGATTTAAATGAACAACCAGAAGAAGTTTTTTCTGAGAAACAGCAGAAAACTATTGTGAGTGAGACAGAGATTCGTGAATACCCTACTTATCTGTCGACCGAACAAGATCAACCGTAATTTAATCCCAAGAGGATTATAAAAAGAGCCGTATTGCTAAGCAATAGGCTCTTTTTTAGTTATAATTGACAAAATTGGGCCTCGGGTGTATACCTTCATTATAAAGCTCATTTTTAATATATTTTCTTTTCATATTTGTTTAATTAAATCTTAGAAAAATGAAAACAAAAAAGGTGTTGTATCACATTTTCTTTTCCCTTCAGTTGATTGGGTTGCTGGGGTTTTTTGGAAAAATCCTTCAGGATGGTATTAAAAATTTTCAAAGTAATACTATTGGTGGGGATATGTCCAAGGATACCATGGTGCTATTACTTGCATTGTTTGTTGTTGGAGCTATTGGTTTCTTTGTCAGTAACAAACTTGTGGATCAATTGAACAAATTGGAAACCTAAAACAGGTAAACCTGAATTATGAAAAAAGCCGGTGGTGTATACCCCCGGCTTTTTTAATTCCAGATAGCGGCTTAGCCGCTATCTGGAAAAAGCCTTATATTAATTGACTTAATTATTAGTAACCTGTACTATCAGTATGAATGACGTCAGTGGTGTGCAGATGCTGTCCTGAGAGTTTCTACATTTTTATGTATGCATGCATCTTAGTCAGACTAGAAACACTTGCACGAGTTGTAAAAGGGGTATGAGCACACAACTTTAGGCAGTTATAAACACAGAGCCTGCATTCTTTTGGATGCAGGCTCTTAATTTGACATATTTTGAACCATCTGCTAGTATGGGTCTACGTGAGTTTAGATCCGTTTGTCTCCTTAAGTACCTTTGGTATAAGAGTATTTAAGAAAATAAACGAGATATCACCTCACATTAGGTGCTAGTTTATAGTGACTAGTAATTTAGTATTTTAAAACCTATTTATAAAGCCAGCGACTAGCCACTAGTCACTAACCACTATAAACTAATTAATATGGCAAAAACATCAGTAACAGCAAGACATTTAAAAAAGTCAAAATTTAGTACACGAGAAACAAATCGTTGTTTTCGTTGTTCACGTGGTCACGCTTATATGAGAGACTTCGGTCTTTGTCGTATCTGCTTCCGTGAGCTCGCAAATGAAGGTATGCTTCCAGGGGTTCGTAAATCAAGTTGGTAAGAGGTGCCGATAGTAAGTTTAATAATAAACATTAAAACAATGGATCAAATAGCAAACATGATAAATATGGTAAAGAACGCAGGCCGTGCAGAGCACGAGACTGTCGTTGTTTCCTATTCAAAGATAAAGCAATCAATAGCTGACTGTTTACTCAAAGAGGGTTATATATCTTCTGTTTCAAAGAAAGTGAAGAAGGGTATGCCTATTCTTGAAATCGGTATTTTGTATGTAGAAGGTGCACCGAAAGTTACAGGAGCTGAGAGAATTTCAAAATCTTCAAACAGAGTATACAAAGGAGTTAAAGAGATAAAGTCAGTCAGAAATGGTGGTGGACTTACAGTTTTTTCAACACCAAAAGGAATTTTGACAGACAGAGAAGCACGTAAAGCAATGGTCGGAGGAGAAGTACTATTTAGAATTTGGTAATAATATAATTATATGTCACGTATAGGAAAACAAACAGTTATAATCCCCGCAGGTACAGAAGCAACACTCGCTGGTACTACCCTCACAGTTAAAGGTCCTAAGGGAACTTTAGTTCGTAATTTCCCAGGCTTGGTCACAATACACATAACAGGTAGTGAGATCACTTTCACTCCAAATAAAGAAGGAGACAGAACAGTAAACGCACTCTGGGGTACATATGCTTCACACGTCAAGAACATGGTTTTAGGTGTGAATGAAGGTTACTCAAAGAAATTAGTTCTAGAAGGAGTTGGATTCAAGTCTGAAGTTGCAGGTAAGGATCTAAACCTAGCACTTGGTTTCTCTCACCCAGTTAAAATAAAAATCCCAGAAGGACTTACAGTTACAGCAGAAAAGAACAATATCACAATCAGTGGTATCGATAAAGAACTCGTAGGCTCATTCACAGCATCTGTCCGTTCTATGAAAAAGCCAGAACCTTATAAAGGTAAAGGTTTCCATTATAATGATGAAGTTATTCGTCGTAAGCAAGGTAAGAAAGCTGCATAAAATATATGAACAAGAAACTAGAGAAAAAAATAAGATTAAAGAAAAAGATTCGTACAAAGATTTTTGGTACATCCGAGACTCCACGTCTTTCTGTTTTCCGTTCAAACAACTATATCTATGCTCAAATGATTGATGATACAAAAGGTGTCACAGTTGCTTCTTCTTCAGATATGGAAGTAAAGACAGGTACTAAAACAGAGCGCGCTATCGTAGTAGGAACAAGTGTGGCAAAGGCTGCAATTGCAAAAGGTATAAAAGCTTGCGTCTTTGATCGTAATGGATTTAAATACACAGGTCGCATTAAGGCACTAGCAGATAGTGCTCGTAAAGGTGGTCTAAAATTCTAAAATATATGGATACAACAAAACCAAAACAGAATACAACAAGTGCTCCTGTAGATAACAGAGGAGGATACGGTTCAAACAGAGGACCTAGACGCGAAGGAGGAGAGAGAAAGCCAAGAACATTCTTCGAAAAGCCAAAACCAGAATTTGATCAGAAGATGGTTTCTATCCGTCGTGTTACTCGTGTCGTAGCTGGAGGACGTCGTATGACTTTCGCAGTGGCGCTCGCTATTGGCGACAAGAAAGGTTCTATCGGACTTGGTACAGGAAAAGGTGGAGATACTTCACTTGCTATAGCTAAAGCTCTTCGTCAAGCAAAGAAGAACATGTTCAAGATAAAGACTACAAAAGAAATGTCTATTCCTCACCAGGTGTCTGCAAAATTCTCAAGTTCAAAACTTACAATGATGCCAAACCGTGGAAAAGGACTTGTAGCTGGAAGTACAGTTCGTGATATCCTTATATTAGGAGGACTCAAGAACGTCACAGCCAAGCTTCACTCAGGTAGTAAAAACAAACTTAACAATGCTAGAGTCGCTTACAATACTTTGTATCAATTAAAAGCAGTAGCTTCACTTTCAAAAGTAGCTCCATTTATTGCTGAGTCAGAAGCCGAAGCAAAGATAGAGAGTAAGGAAGTATCACAAGAAGTTAAATAATAAAATTATATGGAATTACACACATTAAAAAGAGAACATCCAAATAAGAAAGCAAGACTAGTCGGTCGTGGGGGAACTCGCGGTAAGACTTCTGGTCGTGGAGGCAAGGGTCAGACAGCTCGTGCAGGTAACAAGCGTCGCCCAGAAATGCGTGATATCATCAAGAAGATTCCAAAGCTTCGTGGTTACCGTTTTCACTCTGCTTCTATCAAAGCTACTCCAGTCAACGTCGGAGCTCTAAATATTTTTAAGGCAGGTGAAGTTGTAAATCCAAAGTCACTATTTGAAAAGAATTTAATCCGTAATGTAGGCGGCAAGCTTCCCGTCGTAAAGATTCTAGGAACAGGAGAGATCACAGTTAAAGTTTCAATCGAGAATTGTATAATATCTAAAGCTGCAAAAGAAAAAGTAGAGAAAGCTGGTGGAAGTGTTGTAAGTAAGTAGCTAGCAGTTAGTTTTTAGGAGTTAGAAAATACTAGAAACTAGAACCTAATTATTATGGAAACAATATTCAACAAAATCAAAATGATTTTTACAGACAAGACTCTAAGGTCTCGTATATTGTTTGTTTTGGGAGCACTTATTGTATTTAGGTTTCTCTCTGCAATTCCAATACCAGGTATCGATTCTACAAAACTTCAGATTTTCATAAACAACAACCAATTCCTAGGAGTTCTAAATATGTTCTCAGGAGGCGGTCTTTCAACTCTTTCTATCATGATGCTAGGAGTTGGTCCTTACATTACTTCTTCTATCATAATGCAGCTTCTCACTATTATGTCTCCTCGTTTAAAGGCGATGTATCAAGAAGATGGAGAAGTTGGACGTAAGAAATTCTCTCAACTAAGTAGAATGATCACTGTTCCTCTTGCTATCGTTCAAGGGCTTGGACTTATTTTCTTGCTCAAGAAGCAAGGTATACTCGGAAGTCTTTCACTCTTTGGTATGTTTGCAAACCTTTCAGTCATCGTTGCTGGTTCAATGCTTATTATGTGGATAGGGGAACTTATCTCTGAGTTTGGTATTGGAAACGGTGTTTCACTTATCATCTTCGCTGGTATCGTTTCAAGAATTCCAAAAGAAATCGCTCAGTTCCTCTTCACTTTCAATATTGCGAACCTACCTGTCTACATACTTTTCCTTGCTGTTGGAGCTTTGATTGTCGCAGGCGTAGTTGTCATGACAGAAGCAGAGCGTCCTATCCCAGTTACTTATGCAAAGCAAGTTCGTGGAGACCATGTAGCTGGAGGGACACAGACATATCTACCGCTTCGTGTGAACCAAGCTGGAGTTATTCCTATAATCTTTGCGCTTTCTATTTTGCTTTTCCCTCAGCTTATTGGTAATGCACTTGCAGGTATGACAAGTCATCATGTGCTTATCTCTATCTCAAAAGGATTACTATGGTTTGTAGCTAATACTTGGCTATACTCACTCTTCTACTTTATATTCGTATTCCTATTCACTTACTTCTATACAGCTGTTACTTTTGATCCAAATCAGCTTGCAGAGAATCTACAGAAGAATGGAGCCTTCGTTCCAGGTATTCGCCCAGGTGAAGCTACACGTGCATACATAGAGAAAGTTTTGACTCGCATTACAACTATTGGAGCAGTCTTCCTTGGATGTATTGCCGTCCTTCCTCTCATTGTTAAAGCTGTTACTGGTATCACGGCTTTCGCTATCGGAGGTACAGCTCTCCTCATCGTTGTGTCCGTCGTTCTTGATTTGATAAAGAAGGTAGAAGCCCAACTGTCGATGAGAGAGTATTAAAAAGACCTATCAGTTAGGTCTTTTTTTATGTTTAATTAATAATAGTATATAATAGCATTATGAATAAACCACAAACATTTATATTTATCGGAAGATCAGGATCTGGGAAGGGAACCCAGATTGATTTATTGAAGAAATACATTACTGATATTAATCCAGAAATCGGTACCTGTTCTTTTGTCATGGGAGATACTTTCCGTTCATTTATGAAAGGAGAAGGCTATGCTCAAGATGCTATACGCTTGATAGTGAATAGTGGAAAATTGGTGCCAGATTCTATTACAAATAGTTTATTTATTTCAGAATTACTTAATAATTTGAAATCAAACGAGCATTTATATATAGATGGTATCCCACGCTCCCCACTACAAGCAGAGACTGTTATAGAAGTAATTAAATTCTATGACCGATATAATCCGATAATAATAAATATTGAAGTTAGTAAAGAAGTAGCTGAAGAAAGGATGCTAGCTCGTGCTCGCCCAGATGATACTAAAGAAGCTATTTTTGAAAGAGTTAAATTCTATGATGAAAATATTATCCCTGCTATAGAAGTTCTGAAAGAAAAGTCAGGATTTATTTATATGGAGATAAATGGAGAGAAGACACCAGAAGAGATAAATGTAGAATTAATAGATAAGTTACAGCCTTATTTTATATAATATGCAAGAAGAAAAAACAGCAAAAGAAACAATCGTAATATCTTTAGGAGGATCTATCGTTGTGCCAGATATGCCAAACGGAGATTTTATAAAAGAATTTAAGGATATAATTTTGAACTTTGTAGAGAAAGGTAAAAAGTTTGTGATAATCGTCGGTGGAGGGAAGACTTGCCGTCGATACAACGAAGCTTTGAGCAAAGCTACGACTGTGACGAACGAAGATTTGGACTGGATGGGAATATATACAACACGACTTAATGCTGAGCTTATAAGATTATCTTTTGGAGACAAAGCTGCGAGCGAGATAGTGACAGACCCAAATACAATCAAGAATTTTGATAATGATATTATTATCGGAGCAGGCTGGCAGCCAGGGAACTCTACTGATGCTGTCGGAGTAATGATTGCCGAAGAATTAAATACAAAAAAGATAATCAATATCTCAAATATTGATTACGTTTATGATGCTGATCCAAAGTTAAATCCTGAAGCTAAAAAGTTTGAAAACATTTCTTGGGCAGAGTACCGCTCATATATATCATCAGTCTGGAAGCCAGGTATGAATGTTCCTTTTGATCCAGTAGCATCAGAAAAAGCTGAAAAAGAAGGCATGCAAGTAGCCTTTATGTCCGGCCAAGACCTCAAGAGTCTTGAGAATTACTTGGAAGGTAAACCTTTCATCGGAACAACAATAAAGTAATTACAATAAAAATTGAAATACTTTTCTTTACATAAAATAGGTTAACTATCAATTATAATCAAGCATTGAATCATCAAACAATCAAAATGTCTTACGATCCATCAAAAGTATACTGTGTCAGTATTTA
>CAITEG010000040.1 GCA_903891365.1 uncultured bacterium | reverse complement strand
TATAAGAATCCGATGAAAATCGTCGTCGATATGAGGGCTACCCATTGCTTCCACCACAGAAAGCGCGTTACGAATTCCCTTTGTGACAACAATACCTAAAAGTTCCTCCATCACACTATCGTGAGATTCCGGCTTGAGTGCAAGAACGATACCCTCTGTTTGTTTTTTGCTAATAAGATTATCTTTGTGAACCAAATCTTCCGCTGGAATGTTTTTGTATCCGCCGATTACTTCCTGAGCCGCGTTTTCTTTGGCGTGTTCTATGTGTCCGATATCGACAAGTTCTTGCTCGCGCTTGGCAACATGCGCGCGCAAATAATCAAGCTCCTCTTCGGGAGATTTAAACTTGGGCATCTCTTTAAAGAAAGATGGTTCCATTAATACAATAATATCACAAATCGTGTTTTTTGTGGTAATATATTTTTATATGATTGAACTATCTCCTTCAGAAAAAGAAAATCCAGAAAAGCAAGAACTAGAATTCAAGAAACTTCAAAAGGAAAATTTTGAAGAACATGAAAAATGGCAAGAAAAACTAAAAGAAGTAGTCTCCGCCATGCAGAAAAAAAGTGGGTCTATCGAAGAAGTAGTAGACGCTATGCATCAAAGACGCAACGGCCAGGAGGAGAAAGCCGAAGACATACATGTCTTAGTTATTATTCTTGGTGGCGGTATGCAGGGACCTTACGCTGCGGGACAAATTTCAGCTCTTCAAGAAATGGGTTATACTGACAACCATCTCAATGAAAAAGATGTGTTCATTGGAATCTCAGCAGGGGCCCCGACGTGCGCTTTTGGGATGGCAGGAAAGAAACAAGTTCTTCTGGGAACTTCCATTTTTTATACGGTCTGTGCGAGCCCAGAATTTATAAAATATACCAGAATGAAAAAAATTATAGATATTTCTTTTCTTGAAAAGTCTTTTCGAATAGAACCCACCCGTCTTGATGTTGAAGCTGTAATGAAAAACCCCGCTCAATTTTATGTGCAAGCTTACAATGAAACAGAAAAATCACCCGAACTTATAAATGCGAAAGATCCTAGTATTGATATGGTAACTGCCATTCACGCTTCAATGGCAATTCCGCTAGCATACGATAAAGAGATTACAATAGGAAAATCTAGATATACAGACGGCGCCTTCGACGATCCGCTCCCTTTTATTCGAATAATTGAAAAATTCAAACCTACCCACATACTTATTCTCCCGAATATCCCTTTTAATAGGGTACCCCTAGGAAATCCATCAACAATGGAACGCACACTTCTTGAAATGATTCCCGACAAGGGCTCTCTTGGATTTATTCGCAAGGTTTTAGATCACAGACAAGCGTTGCGTCGCGCTTTGAATACCATGGCGGAACATCACAATGTAAAGATAGGAATCGCGTGGCCTCCAGAAATGGGACTCCATATGTTTATCCAAGACAAAGAAAAAATCAAGGATGCCATAAGGGCTTCTGCTAAAGAAATATTTACACTCTTTGGAGAAGGAGAAAGATCACTTAAACTTTACGAAGAAGAATATCCACAAGGATAATTAATTACTCTTTGTTAAAATTTCCGCTTCCCCTTCAGTAATCAAAATAGTATGCTCAAAATGTGCGCTTCTTTTCTTGTCTGCTGTATGAAAAGTGTATCCGTCTTTTTCTAAAACCACATTCTTTGTGCCGCTATTCAACATCGGCTCGATAGCTATCACCATTCCTTGCACGAGTTTCGCCCCTGTCCCCTTTTTGCCGAAATTTGGGACATAAGGGTCTTCGTGAATGGCTCGCCCTACTCCATGCCCAGAGAGCACTTCTACAATTCCATATTTATGCGGACGAACAAAACTCTCTATGGCATGACCAATATCACCAATCCTATTTCCACCTATCGCTGCATTAATGCCTGTGTATAAGGCTTGCTCGGTTGTCTTAATAAGTTTAAGAGAAGCAGGGCTAATTTCCCCAACAGGAACAGTAATAGCCATATCGGTAAAAAGCCCTTTATGCTTTAACCCTAAATCTAAAGAGACGATATCACCTTCTTTTAATATTCTCTTTTCATTTGGAATTCCATGTACCACTTCATCGTTTACAGAAATACACAAAGAGGCTGGGCAAGTTTGGCTCCGTCTTCTTCCGCGACACATATTCGAAGTACCAGAACACCGCCTATCCCAACTCGTACTCGCTCGTCT
>CAITEG010000039.1 GCA_903891365.1 uncultured bacterium | reverse complement strand
TCCGCTCAGGTTGGCTCCGCTCAGGTCGGCTCCGCTCAGGACGGCTCCGCTCAGTTCGGCTCCGCTCAGGTAGGCTCCGTACAGGGTGGCTTCGTACAGGGTGGCTTTATTATAAATACACGCTTCTTTTAATGTTGTCTTTTCACTCGTAAACTTAACTTCGCCTGTCAAACGATTTTTTACTTCAATACAAACAGTTTTTGTTTCTTTCGCACTATCTGCTTCAGCAACGTATTTGCGGACTTCTTCAAGATTTTCAAGCACTTGGTCTTTGGTTATTTTCATATTTAATTAGTTAAGTTCTTTCTTGTAATAGTCTCATACTGGCTGTGTGGGGGAGGATTAGAAAATAATGTTGAGATGACCATTTAGTCCAATGCTTATAATCTGGTTGATGATTTACATAATAAATACCATACCATTTCCCTATTTCAATCCCCCTCGGCATATCGGTTGTGGTGCTCATACAATTTCAGTTAGTTCTTTCTTGTAATTGGCGATGATGTCGGAGAGGGCGGAGTTGTATCCACTAACACATTGACCCAAACATCCATCTTTCTCCATTCCACAAATACAACAGCATTCTTTTATCATCCCCTTCAACTCCACAATCTTCTTCTCAATGTATTCTCGGTGCTTTTGGTGGATGAAGTTTTTTACATTGTGTGGACTCGGTATTCCCATTTCACTACTCCAATCATCTTTACTAATGGAGTATTTCTCATCAAACATCTCCATCTCGGTCTTTTGTGTCATAGGTTATTTGTTAGTTCAGGATAATACTCAATTTGGACAACATATTTTCCATTCCATTCTTTATCGCCTTGTGCATACCAATTTACAAGAGCCATTTCACCATTTTTCTCAACAAGTGTGATTGGATTTCTCTCAATTCGGTATGTTCCCATCGGCTGTATTTTTAATGGGTCATTGTGAGGCTCAATCTGTTTTTCAGCATAAATATATCCTAACCCCTCTACCATTATTGATTTTATTTCTCTTGTCATGTTATATTTAAATATTATTAATGAGCACAAGACTGGGGACAGTATCCCCAGATTTCTACTCACTATTTAGTTTTTACTTTAGGAAGAGAACTTCCTACTGGACGAGCTTCTGGTGTGGCCTCTTCTTCTGCTTGTTTAGCAAATTCATCGAGACTAAGACCCTCAGTTCCTTCACCTGTCTCATCAATGAGTGCCAAAGGATCACCAATCTTTAGTCCATTTTCCTCAAGCCAGTCAGCTTGAGTTTCATCAAGAATCTCAGGACTTGTGGTCACTGTGTAGATCTTGATTGGGTTAAGAGCATGCGGCTTCGTACTAGTGAAGGCAATCTTTGCTGCCTGACCGACGAGAGCACCTGCGAAGCTTTTATGAATTGGGTATGTAGCGTTAAAGGCCACATTCCAGAGTCCTTCATCATTCTTAATGACGTAGACAATCTGCTTCTGCATTCCCGGGCTTACCGAGAGCTTCCTCGTAAGAAGAATCCCTTGGATAAAGTCTCCAATACTAGGAAACTTCTTCCAGGTTGCTCCGTTTATAATTGCATTCTTCTTTTCAAGAAGAGCTAGCTGTTCGTTTATATCCATATACGTTGCGTTAGTTACTTAGTTAATACGTTATTAATACCCACTTAAGGGTACTTATCTATCCTACTCCCGCGCAGTATGTTCGTCAATACTAGACAAGAGGACGTATTGTGTCAGGATTATCCAAGAAATGTCTTGTAGTGTTAGCTAAAGATTTAGGTGTACCGCAATCACTCCAGAAAATATCATTCAATCTAAAAACTCTTACATTATTTTGTTCCAAGAAATGATTGTTAACATCCGTAATTTCTAACTCACCACGAAGAGAAGGTTTAAGGGTTCTAATAAATTTAAAAACAGACGGTGGGTATACGTATAAACCAACAACCACTTCTCCTTCATTTACTCCCTTGGGTTTTTCTATAATCTTTCCATCCATAAAAACACCGAACCGGTGGGCGTCATTCACGGCTTTTACGAATATACTAGGACAAAGAATTTCATCTGCCCTACTTCTTAAGTCACCGAAAATATTGTCCCCCAAAATAACCATAACATTATCTATCCCTACAAAATCTTCTGCTAATCCCAGGGCTTCGGCAATACCTCCAGCTTTAGTCTGAACCTTATATGTAAAATTACATCCGTATTGAGAACCATCACCTAAAAATTCTGCAAAATCTCCTATATTCTCTCCTCCTGTAATGATTAGAATATTATTCACACCTAGGGATTTAATGGTGTTTAATGGAAATAAAACCATAGGATAATTCCCTATTGGCACCAGGTGTTTATTGACTACATAAGTAGCTGGACGGAGTCTTGTTCCAGCGCCTCCACAAAGTATTACTCCTTTCATATTTTTAAAGTTACCATATTTCTCATAATCACATAACTTTTCCAGAACATATCCAGTAATTCTTGTGTTGCAAAGGCGGGTAAATCTTTTTCATCTGGTTTGCTTTCCCAAGAATCACCGTCACTCGTTGTAATCCTTTCAAAGGTAAGTTTTCCATCTTTATCCTCTATGTTAAACACTAGAGTTTTGCCGAGATTATTATGTGTCTTTATCCCACTCATTATCACATTTAATTCTTCAAATTTATTATTGGAAGTGTGAGCCAATCCTTGTCCTCTTATTGTAAGGAACAAGGCAATAAGTTCCGATCCTTTATGATCATTAACATACTGTGCTGCTGGTGTCATCATTTCCTCAGTAATAGTATGAACAATCCGTGCGTCCATATCAGGGATATCTTCTCCTAGGGGTAGAAGATCATAATTGTTCCCATTCTGCACAAGACCAGTAAGAGCGACAGGAATTTTTCCTATCTCGGCATAACTTTCTAGTGCTGCTTTACACGAAGATTGGAAGAAGATTTCCATCTTTGCCATTTCTTCTACTTTATCTAAAACAGGAACGATAACTTCTTTTTTCTTTTTCTTCATGAGATTTATTTTAATAGCCCTCTTCTAAGTGTTGGGAGATAATACGAGCAGCAATAGCTGCGCGCTTTCTCCAATCTGTCTCAAGTGAAAGTTGTGTCTTGAGATCTTCTACGGGAGCGCGAAGTTCCCCTTCTGGTATTTCACGCTCTTCTAATAAAGGTTCGAGTTCGTTTATCTGTTCTTGGTCTAATCCAAGTTCTTCAAGACGTCCTCTGATTTCGTTTTCCATACTGGGTATTTTGTAGAAAGTTTAAGTGTGGAGTAACAGGACCACTGATGGCCCTCTCCAGCACTAATCATACGCCTTGCTATAAATATTTGCAAGTATGGATCTTTTACTGCTGCTAGAATTTGCTTGTCTGTCGCCCCAGGTAGGGCGTTATAACGCTTGACATTATCTAGAAATGTTTTCGGCTGGAATTGTAGGATACCATATGACGGATAACCCGTTATTTTTGCATCTTCATAATTTGTAGCCTCAGGATCTAGTCCAACATCTTCGCATTTTGACGCTAGTTCATATAGCTCTTTGTCACGACTTAGTAGAGTCTTCCATGGGATCAGGACGCCTTTTGCGTCCGTCGGGTATACCGGATTGGAAGTTACCACGACCTCTTGATTAGTCGGCTGCCCCTGTTGGGTTAAAACTGGGGTGCCACTTACTAAGAGAAGTGCCGGGATGGCCAATCTGACCACCACTTGTGAAAGTAACATTATGTAAGAAGTTTTGCTCTCCTCAAACTCATGGGGGTAAGACAAATCCGGGTATCAATTAAGTACCCGGGTTGTCAACACCCATTCTATCATACAAAAACAAAAATGGATAGTCTTGACAAATTAGACAATTTTATTACCCTTTTTAAGGTTATCTATAGCCCACAAAGGCTGAAGATTAGTATAATGACACGCCTTAAGAAACTGCTCTCTATCTTCTAAATCAAAAGAAGAAAGTGGAATTATATGATCTATATGCCAATTAGAACGATTATTCCAAGTCATTCCATCCAAAAAAAGTGACTCTAAATATACTTTAAAATCGTCGACTGGACACCCTAAATCACAAACTGCAGAACCTATTTTTGACCCATTTCTTACTGCCCTATTAATCCGCCGTCGAAGACTTTCTGCTAAATGAACCTGGATTAAACTCTTTCTTCTTTCTCTTTGGTATTCTGCCCATTCTTTTTTGTGGTTTTGGTACCATTCTTTATGTTTCCTAGATGAATATCCCTCATGCTCTTTTCTCCAGTTTTTCATGAATAAAGACTGTTCTTCTTGATGTTTTATATACCAATTGTGTTTAGCAACTTGTTTTTTGTTCTTATTATCTTTAGTCATATAAGTCACGTAAGTATTTTCCTAAAAGCTCAGTTCCTTCCTTAATGGTCTTCTCTTCCTCCTCGGTCCACTCTTTAGGTTTTGAGAGTAATTTGAGGGCCTCACGCATCTTTTTGAGGGCATTTAGCCAGGCTGCTGGATCCATGTCGTCTGCTGGATAGTGCATACCATGTTCACACTGCCAGGTCACAAAGAAGTCTAGACGAGGGTAGATAAAGCGAATTATTGCCTTATCAAGATTCCAGATATCTCGATCATCATACCCACGAAATAGACGTTGCCACCACCACTTTATGAGATGGGGTAAGTCCCTTGTACGGTTTGCGCCACATTCAAACTTTTCCCAATATCTCTGCATTCCCATTTTTTAAAACGTTATGTTTAATAGATTAATCTTAAACTACTGGAGCTGGACTGTCAACTACCTCGCAGACATTACCTGCACAGGCAAACGTCTTAGCTCCCTCTGTATTGTCTTCCTGTTCGTACTTCCCTAGAAGGCTAAAGTCAATCTTAGGCATTGTTTCTAGTAGTCCCTCATATTCCTTCTTGGTAATAGCTTGGAACGGTGGCTTCTCATAAACGGCGTCTGAGAATGGAAGGAAAGATAGTCCTCCAATCTTGTCCCAATGTTTCCACACCCAATCTCTAACCTCGTCCCATTCACCGTTTTTGATAAAGATGGTACACGAAGGGTTGTGCTCAGTGAAGTTTTCCTTTAATACAAGCCAGTGTTCCAGTTGCTGTATAGCACTTTGACTTTCATTGGTCTTGACCCCGTCAGGGGATTTAATAGGAAATTCTAGGACGTATGTTGTGGCTGTTTCCATGTCTTGTCCAACCTCAGCACAATAGGGAACTCCCTGATCGCGTAGCATCTTAAACAACGGGTCGGTTGCGGTAATGCGGACGCGACGTACATAGTAGTTAGAAAAACGGGTGTGTAGTCCTGAAGAAGAATTGACAAGTTGAGATACTGTGCCACTAGGCTTACAACACGTTGTGGCAGTAGGAGCAGTTATGTCAAATCTAATGGCATACTGTTCAGTTGTCTTAATTACAATGTCTTTTAGTTTTCTTAAAACCGAAGGCTCACGAGCGGCTTCGCAATCCCACTGTCCAGTGATAGAGACTCCAACCAAGTGCTCAGCTTCGCAATTACGGCGCCAAGAATCATTTAGATACTTGAAATCTGTGAGAGTAGATTGGTATGTTCCAATAATCGCAGCTATACGGACTTTTCTTTCCAAATCAGAAGCAGTATCACCTTCACGCGCCACAACTTCTGTGAGGTTACAAAACTGGTGAGATAGTAGAATTATTTCTCCACATGGATTTACTCCTACTGGTGACTGAACTTTATTTAAGTTAGGACTAGGACGTCCTATTGATACAGGAAGAGTTATCCCAAGACCAACCCATGCTTTCCATCGACGTTCAGGAACTTGTTTCTTAAGGGATCCTCTATTGAAGATTCCACGCTCTCCACTCTTTGACGCTTTCAGTGCTGCCCATTCTTCTGCGAAACGTTCTTCAGTTGGCTTCTCAGTATATACAGTTGAGTTATTAGCTAACGCAAGATGTGGTGCTTCCTCCCAAAACTTTCCATCTTTACAATGACGAATATCATCATCTTCAAGGTCTGATAATGATATCATCGCTGAACGACGCACGCCACCAGAAACCACACAGTCCCCTATCTTAGTCATTATATGATGAACATCAATAGGACGAAGATCCTGTCCTTCGCGAGCAAAGATAATATCACGAGTTAGATCGAGCAACTCGATAAGAGGTTGTGGGCCACTTGCACGACCACCCATAGTTTTCAGGCGCGCACCCTGAGGACGAATCTGAGAGTAATCAAAAATAACATCTTCTCCAGAAGACCATGTATTTAATCCGAAAAGTAATGCATCCGCCCACCCTTCTTTATTATCATCAACAATAAAATATTTAGCTGGCACAGCTTTTTTTTGAGGCCATATTTTAGGCAGTCTGTCAATAGACCTTTTCTCTACTGAAAAACCTACTCCGCATCCTGAACATAGGAGATATAGGGCTTCTGCCATATCCCGAAAGGATTCCACTGCTAGGTATGCACAATTGTAGCAACAAGCATTACACCGCTCTGCAGGGCCCCCAGCGCTCCATAATAGCCTCATAGAGGGCATTACTTCCTGTTTTAGTATGGATGTACGGATCTCCTCAAATTCAGCGTCTGTGAGGTCATATAGAGCCTTCAAAGAGGGAACCACGTATTGTCTAGACAAATTCTCACGCATGAATTTCATATATCTATCTACAGTCTCAGGCCATGTCTCTCTACGGCCTAAATCCTGGTTATAACGGCTATATGTACGGTAGTAGATAAACTGTCTATAAAGGTCTTCTATCATTGGATTTGTTTCTGGATTATTCATGGTTTCAGCGTTAGGGTTATCTACCAATCTTGGCAGAGTTTAAAAAATTTGCATATTGTGGTCAACTTATTTTTGGTTTACTAACCATTTCCTTTCCGCAGTGTTTACATTTTTTCTTTGACATATTCAGCTCCTTGAATATTAAAGAAAACTGCAGCGGCATGATCCTCATCGTCTTGGTTTGTAAACCATTGCATAAAGTGTCTAATAGCACTTTCTTTGAATCTATCTAATTCCTCTTGAGTAGAGGCTTTTTCCCAGTTTCGTGCTGTATATTTTTCTGCCCCGCGCGACATTAATTCTGCCCAACGCTTAAGCATATTTTCTTTCATTTCTAGTGGTATAACCAAATCATATCGAGTTTTACCAATGGTAATATCACGTTGCATGCCTGTTTCAAACTTAACTCGCTTACCAGAATCTTTTGTTGTAAATTTTTTCATATGGTTGATTTAATTTTTAAAAGTAATACCCTTAGCATAGCGCTAAGGGTATCCTCTGTCAAACTTGACTAAACACGAATCGGTGCTACGACAGTCTTCTCGCCGCCCTGGTAATTTGAAATAAGGAAGAAACCTTGTCTCGGTTTTTCGTAATCAGCTTTGATACTGAGTGCGAAGTTGTTATAACCGATTAAACTACCATTTACGAGGAAGTCATTGCCGTCGAACATTTGATGAAAATGTCCGAAAACCGTTAAGTCAGCTTTTCGTATCTTGTTCCACTGTGAGATTGCTTTACGAACCGGAACCGTGATTCCACCTATACCGCCATTAAACTTAATGCTATGTCCATGAAGGAAGCGGATAGTGTAATCGTAGACTTTGACATACGACATCAACCCTTCGGCAACCAAGAATTTTACTCGCGGTTGCTTACTAAAGTATTCAGCCATATTCTTATACATGTAAATTTCCAGACTGTTTCCAGCCTCAGTAGATACATGCATTTTTTGCGTCATACGCCCATGATTACCGGAATGACAAACCAGGAGAATATCCAGGTCCGAGTTTTTAAGAATAAACTCAATTCCAGAAACAAGATACTGCTGCGCAAGCCACGCTGCCTCGCCAGGGAGTAGAAGATTTGATTCCGCCAGATCCTCGTGGATACTGTTGGTAATGAAATCGCCCAGTAAAGGCATTACAAGCTGTTTTATTTTCGTGTCTTTTTGAAAGATCTGTATGAGCCTGAGCCCATTTTGAAAGAACTTCTCTGACCTTGCTTTGGAAATAGCGAGATTGTATTCATTCATGTCGTTGACCTGTGCCGGAACAACGGGTTCCTCCACGTGCCAATCACTTGCTACCATGAATGCGACTGCTTCGCTTTTCCCTTCACCAACCTTTTTTGTTTGGATCTCGAATGTTTGGATTGTTTTCTTTACTAAAAATAAATCTTCTTTTTCCTTCTCCAACTCTTCGATATAGGCTATTGCCTCTTTAAGTTGTTTTTCTTTCGTGCTGCTGGCCACTTTGGTGGCGAGCTTTGCACGCCTTTCCTTCAGAGTTTCCTCTACCTTGGGTTTCAAGGGTTTTTCTGCACGTTTTAATTTCATTGCTCTCCTCCTATGGTCGACAGCGTTTACGGAAATACCACAAGCTTCAGCTAAAACCTCATCGCTTAGCTCCTGGTGACCCTTGATGTAAGCGTTTATCTCATTCTTAAAGACAAAAGCCCCATCAGCTTTCATTGTAGATGGGTTCTTATTACTGCCTTGACTTTCATTTTTTTTCTTAGGTTTGTTAATTTTCATTTGATTAAAGTTATGGGTTATTAATCCATAATACGGCGGCGAACAATTTATGTCAATACCCTAGCGGCGGTGTTTACTTCGATAAATAATCAATAGTTTTTTGAAGTAATTTTTTATCATCCATAAAAAATCCAATTCCTTTATTACAATTATTACATAAAAACCCTCTTATTTTTTGTGTTTTATGGTCGTGATCTAAGGACAGTTTTGCAGATTTTCCACAGATTTCACATCTCCCGTGGGCTCTGGTAATTAAGTCAATCACCTCTTTCTCTTCTACGCCATATCTGCCTGCCAATACTTTGTTAGGATTATTTTTTCTATACCTTCGATTTGCTTCAATTTGTTTTTGTCTATTTTTAGGATACCATACTTCTCTATTATATTTATTACAACAATCCTTACACTGAAGTGAGTAACGAAGTGGAGAAATTGTTTTTCGTCCAAATCTTTTCTTTGGTAAAAATCTTTTACAACGATTACATTGTTGGCTCATAACCCCATAATGTCATAGTTTGGGTTATGAGTCAATAGTATTAATAATTTTAGCAGCTTTCTTTTGTTTAATTCTCAAGACTAACCGTACTGAGGTACGGTTGTCAACCCCCATCTTACGAAGGTTGTTTCTTATCTTTTCTCTTTTTTCTGCTTTAGTGGGCATTAACCCATTCTATCACTTGTGGAAACTTTTGACAATCTCTTGTAGTTTCTTTTTGTGACCAGTTTCATCACTTGACAATTTACGAAGAGTAGCGCCATGTTTAGGATCTTTTATAGCCTCTTTCTTGTATTTGATAGAGTCATGCTTCTCGTCAGCAATGTCATGTGGGTAGTCGTTTGGTAGTTTTTCCATGGTGTTATATTAACTTAGTACTAACTCTCCTTAGCTGGAATTTCGTGCGAAGTGAATGTCCCTGGTTTGATACCTTTTATCATAAATGGTTCAGCACTTAACTCCTTAGGATCTTCGGGCTTGCCCGCCTTGATCCACGACTCAATAAGTCGCTCTCCACGATGGTGTGTAACGATACAAATCTTATCTTTGGGATACTTTTTCTGAATCCTGAGAACATCTTCAATCATTCTTTTCTTGAAAGAATCGAAGCTTTCACCTTCAGGAACTTTTTGAGAAGGATTATTTATATAAGCCTTTAGTACATCTAGATTAGGTTTAACTGGCTTTCCTGTTAACTCACCTAGATGCCAAGGGCGCAAGCCCTTACTTTCCTCAAGAATGGGAGCTCCAATTTCTTTAGAGAGGATCTTTGCAGTCTCAACGCATCGCCCTAAATCTGATGTGATTATTCCATCAATCCCCGATCCTTTTAGTTTCTTAGCTGATGAGAGAACCTCCTTCTTACCTTGTTCAGAAAGAGGCACTTCTGCCCACGCTCGGAAGCGCTCGTCCGACTCCCCGTTTAGTGCTGTTGACCCATGACGAAAAACCACGAGGGTGTTTTCGGCCGGAGCACCCTTTCCCTTCTCGGGAATCGTGTCATGTACCATGTTTTTAAGTGTGTTTAGCTTGCCGTTAATAGCCATTCCCTAATAATACTAGGGTTATTCGTCGTGCCAGTGGTCTGCGTGTTCTCGTTTTATTCGTAGGACAATAGGGGCTAAATCTACGTCTTGATCATCTATGCAGATATCGATATTCTGACCTTTTTCTTTAGGAATTACTTCTACTCCTAAAGTCCACCAAGCAGGGGCAAAACGATCAATCCAACTTTGGGCATACTTTACTCCACCAGCAGACCATAAAAATACTTCATGGTCAAGAATAAGAGTGCTAACCAAGTCAACCATGACCTGATCGACCTCTTGTTTTACTGGAATACCGCACGCACACATAGCCCCCAAATCGCCAGGACGGCGGTCTTTATCCTCTACTAGTTTCCAGAGACAGTCATCAATATCACATGCTATTTCGTGCCATACTAAATTTTGTTATACATAATAATCTTCTCTTCCATACTCTCTAGTTCACCCACTCGCCTAGCGTACCACGAACCGCCGTCCACAGCAATGGATTTACACTTACAATAACGAAAGTTATGACGGTTCTTAGAGCGGATAGTTTGTTTACACTTCTTGCACTTACACGCGTTGGACCAGATGTTGCCCACGTCTAACTTGCGACGTTCTTCAACGGGCATATCTATTGTTGTGAATTTTTGGTAGTCAGTTGTTTTCATAGTTTTATATTACTTAGTAATGCGGGTCCTGAATGAGTCGAACACTCGTTAACCGGTTTGGAGGCGGTTGTCTTACCACTAGACGAAGGGCCCAGTACATCTAATAAATTGTATTCTTTTACTATTTTTATCCTCCCTGGAGGAATTCTTACAATCCCTACTGAGGCAGGAATACCATTTTATATTACTCGGACGAGCAACAAAAGTCAATAGCCACCGCCTCCTGGGGTAGCTATTGTGTTTAAAGAACTAATCAGTGTGGGCAAGATGTCCACAAATGGGACAAGTTGCAATGTGTCCATTCCCGTAAGGGATAAGAATCACATATACGTTTTTTCCGCACGAAATGCATATTACTTGCATTTTAATACCTCCCTGAACCACCATTTTTTGAGAATCTCACAACACTCTTCATAACTTTCAGCATTTCCGAAGACGAAATGATAACCGTCGTGAACATGTTGAGGAACTGTCATAATGAACTGTGTCGGTTTATGACTACTCGTAGGCGGAACGTGATGTTCACTCGGATTTTTGTTGTACTTACGCCTACATTTCTTCTTTTTCTTGTAGTGCCTCACGCTGCCTCCTTTCCCGAGCTTTTTCTAAAAGCCATTCCGTAAAGCAACTAAGGCAACAAAACCACTTACGCCCACAAGTTGTCCACGGTTTGATTATCCAGCCCGCACACCAGGAACATTGTTTCATGGGTCACCTCCCAGCCCAAAAAGTAGATTGTCCCCAGATAGATAAAGTTTATTTTCTTTGCCCTTGAGAAGCTTTAAACTGTATGTCTTTAAACAAATACATTTGAATTCAAACACATAGTCTATTGCTGACCCTTGGACACAGAACTTAACATTATGAACTGGTATTCGGGCTTGGCAGTGCGGACATATAATCCTCATCGAACGATATTCCTGTGCCATAACTCACCCCCTGTTAACAAAGATACCTTTTTTACGGAGACAAAGCTCGCGGCATCTTGGGCATTTCACCCGGTTAAGATTTTTTCGGTCCTTATTAGGGTCGAATCTTTTGTGCTTATTGCACCTGCCTTGTACCAACAACATAATACACCTCCTATAAGACGATTTTGTTGTCTGAACTGTGATGATCTCCAATACCGAATACACGGTACTGCTGCGGAACTTCGGCGAAATCTGTAAAGCCAACTAGAAAGACTTCTGTTCCCCAATCCTTGAACCGGGTAGTTAAAGTACCTTCCAACGACTTCTCGAGACTCTTTAAATCTCCCATGAGTTCGTCTAAAGTCCTTTCTCTCACGCGTTGAGCCAAATGAATCATTGCCAACCCGAGTGTTGCTGTTCTGAAATCAGTTACCCCGCACCAGTGCTTTACAGCATTGTTGATACGGTATCCGATATTCACAGAGAAACAAACAAGTTTTTTGTCTTTTGTAATCACCGATTGGGTGGGGAGTTGAAGTACATCATCTATAACGATGACGATTTCAACCCTATGGATAAACCATATTTTCCAGTGAAAGCCTGGTTGTAATTCTTTTGGATTACACCCAATAAACCACCGCACACCTCTCTCGTATGAATATACAATGACAAATGGCAACAGAGTCATGAGGTTCTGAAATACCATTTCAAGAAATGTACTGGTCATCTTTCACCTCCTCAGTGTTTTACACTAGTTTCTTTTTCTCTCGCATCGCAGAAATCATCTATTGCGTCCCACGACACGGCAAAAAGATATTCACCACAACAAGTTACGCGGAAAATGAGACCTTCTTCTTTATCAACTTCGACAGAAAGTATCATTGCCACACCACCGCACACTGGGCAAATCATGTCTAATGGCCAGAACATAGTCTCACCTCCTTCAAAGAACTTCTGATCCGAACTCATTATACACCAGGTGCATCGTGAGTGGATCGCACACCCTCCGTCCGAAGACATCACGTTTACAGCGTGACCCTATCCTATTCTGGCAACGATGCATATCACTCGATCGAGAATCTCGGTCCTTATTTATTATCGGCTATGCCGAAGTGATACTTATTTGTTCTTTCCTATGAATCGGGCTCTATATCAGCCCGATAAGACATTCGATAAATTAAGAGAACCTTTGACTCCAGAAAGTTATGTTGTGCCTCAACATTGATTTTCGTTTGTCTGGGTTATCTATGGTTTATCGAACATCCAACGGACCCAGAAATAACACTGTAAAGTGTCTGGCAGCGATTACGCCAGTTACTAAACCGTCAAGTAGTGACTCGGTAATCAATGGAAATAAACTTCAGGACCATTACTTCTCTTTATTCTTTTTATACATTGGTTGTGTTTCAAAGTTACCCGAGAAAGATCCTTACGACGTGTTGGATAAGTATAAATACATACCCCCGCGTGTTTAATTTTACCCAGACTAAGCCGAAGCTTGCTTGATGCATTTCACTTCACAAAGGTTGCCATTACAACCGCAAATGTGATTTCTGTCTCCTCCAGGATGTCAACAACACCCCGAGGCTTTACTTATCTTATACCCGCAGCCAATCTTTGTCAAGCTATTGACTTTTCTCTGGAATATCGCACACTACAGCTTCTGTTGTGAGTAGAATCCCTGCTGCACTTACCGCATTTTCTAGGGCTAGTCTTACCACTTTGACAGGATCAATAATTCCTGCTGCAATCATATCTTCAACAATCTCGTCAATAGACGCATCGTATCCAAGATTTTTGTCATTATCAGCAACAACAGCACTAATCAATGAGCCGTCTTTGTTACCAGCATTTATTATAATCTGCTTCAATGGAGAACTAAGAGCCTCAACTACCAATTGGAATCCAACCGCCTCTTCAGAACTTTCTGATGTAGCATCCTCAAGTTTTTGAGCAATCTTTACAAGGGCAGATCCTCCACCTGCGACAACGCCTTCTTCAATAGAGGCTTTGACTGCCTTCACCGCATCCTCAATCTTATCTTTGAGATACTTCATCTCAGTTTCTGTGGCTGCGCCAACCTTAATCACAGCTACTCCACCCGTAAGCTTCGCAATACGCTGCTCTAGACCCTCTTTGTCGAACTTAGAATCAGAACGTGAAAGCTCTGCATTAAGTTGTTTAATACGAGCGGTGATGTTTTTTTTCTCACCTTTTCCACCAGCGATAATAGTAGAGTCTTTACCGCAGATTACTTTGTTCGCACGCCCGAAGTCTTCAAGAGTCATAGTCTTAAAGTCCTTCGCTGTGTCTGAAGTAATAACAGTACCACCCGTTAGAATTGCGATATCTTCTAGAATTTCTTTCTTGTTATTACCGAAGCCTGGAGCACGTGTGGCTACGATGTTGAAGTTACCACGTACCTTATTAAGTACGAAGGTACTAAGACAATCACCATCAACATCTTCTGCAATAACTACAAACTCTTTCTTCCCTGTCTTAGCGACATGCTCAATAGCAGGCATCACCTCATCTGTGCTAGAAAGTTTCTTATCGGTGATAAGAATATAAGCATCATCCATGACCGCTTCCATTGTCTCAGGATTAGATATCATGTAGTTAGAAACATATCCCTTATCAGTTTTCAACCCTTCTACAATCTCATAGGAGATTTCCATACCCTGACTTTCCTCGACAGTTACCACTCCTGTACGCCCTACTTTCTCAACAACCTCAGTGATTGTTTCACCGATGGCTTCATTTTCTACGGAGACCGAAGCGATCTTTTTTATGTCTGGGCGTCCTACAATAGGCTTTGACATTTTCTTAAGTTCAGCAACTGCAAGAGTGCAGGCTTTATCCATTCCTTTACGAATGGCCATAGAGTTGGTGCCTTTCATAATATAAGGCAGGCCACTCTCTAGAAGGGCCTCTAGAAGCACTACACTGGTCGTGGTGCCGTCTCCAGCCCCCATATTGGTCTTCTCTGCCACTTCCTTCACAATAGCTGCGCCTTGTTCCTCAAAAGGATCCGGTAGGTTTATTTCCTTTGCTATTGACACACCATCATTAGTGATGCGTGGACCACCATAAGGTTTTGCCAATACAACGTTACGCCCCCGAGGGCCGAGGGTTGATTTAACAGCTGCTGCTACCTGACGAACACCTGATGCAAGTTTATTACGAGCATCTTCACCGTGCAATATAGACTTGGACATTTTATTATTTTAATTAATTATTGCTAAAATTGTTTCTCGTGAAACAATGTAAAACTCTTGACCGTCTACTGAAATAAGGTCATTACCATACTTCCCCAACATAACGTGGTCGCCGTAGGTAAGCTCAATAGGAGCATAATCTCCATTGTCAAGAAGTTTGCCTGGACCTATTCCAATAACAGTTCCTGTAATTTGTTCTTGTGCACCGGGGATAATAATTCCCGATACCATTTTTTCCTCTACCTTATCTGGAAGGATTAATACCCTATCGCCTAGCGGTAGAATACTAGGTGGGTTCTCTTCTATATTGTTTTTATTCTTTGCCATACCCTAAGTGTAGACGATAGCAAAAATCTTGTCAAGACTTCAAATCCCCAAACCACCCATAAGGGTCATATAAACCTCCCTCTCTTTCATAGCCCCATTAATAGCACGGTGTATTTCTGATTCAGGTTCAATCTGAAGAGCCCCACAGATTTCTTTAAGACTCCAGCGAGACATTTTTTCATGTGGAATTTTAGTCCAAGCTACACCAAAGAGATCAAGTTTATGACGATGGAATTTTACATACTTCTGTATAAACCCATAATCAAAACACACGTTGTGGGCCATGAACATACAGTCCTTGGTTTTGGTGCGGTAAAGAGCCATAGCCTCCTCGATAGAGACAGCTTCGCGCCAGTCTTCTTTGTTGTAACCATTGATAGCGAGGGCCTCTTTCTCTGCCGACGATATATGCTCTGGCTTTACTTTTATATCTAGTGTGTCATAAATAGTAAAGGGCGCTTCGCTATCGAAGACGACAAGTCCAATCTCGATGATTTCATGTTCATCGGGATTTAGGCCTGTGGTTTCAACATCTGTAAGAGCGAGTTTAATCATGTTCGTGGTTAGTACACTGAACTCCATTATCCCCATATCCCATACAACCTCTTAGTACCCTTTTGCATCCTGGGTAAGTACAGATAGGATGTTCCCAGATGTCTATGTCTAATTCCTTACAGACTTTTTTTAATCCTTCTGGATCACCATCAAAGTTTATTATTGCCCCACCCTCCTGTTGATCACCTTTATATCCCAGATCTATTAACTGTGAAATAGAACACTCATTACCAGCAATAACTCCAATAAGATTTGCGGTATCAAAACTATAGTCACCACAAGCGTCATAACTTTTTTGTGAGAGAGGAATTCTCAAAACAAGATCGTCGCCTTCTTTAGTTATTTTCATATATACATCCATTCTTCCAATAGCTCTTGGGATCATGTATTGGAATACTGTTAGCGTAAAACTTGTTTGTAATATTCAATGGCATCCCAAGCTGCTGTGAAACTTGCAAACTCGTATAGCCCATGGATTTTAGTTCATGGACCTTTTCAAATACTGGTATTTTTACGGCCCTTCTCCTCGCTAATTGTTTGGCCATAAGTTCTTCGTGATGAGAATCTCTATATTTTTTCTGCGCAGCACAATGTTTCGCTCGTTTTGTTTCGTCCATATATTATTATTACATTTTTTAATCAGACTCATTGTTCGCACGCTCTGTTCAGCTGGCGAGACTACTATTTACTCGCAAGTAAGGACGCTAATGAGCTTTTATTTTTGCAAGTCCCGAGAGCCTACTCTCGATCCAAGGAGCTTTCCGTAGCATTACGGATCTTTGCTCAAAATGTCATCAGCTTTTCCGACGTACTAGTTACCGTACTCGGCTGTATCTAGACACTGGCTCGGTCTCTTTCATTGGAGCCACTTTGACTGGTGTAAGTCATGTTGTAATTTGCCTTACGGCCGCTTCCTTACTCCTATGTAAGGCTTTGCGCGCCATTCCCCCACCAGAGGGATTTTCTGCCACAGCTGAAAAGAACATACGAACACTTTGAGAAGTTCTGTGTACGGGAGCCGTCAGCTTTTTGAGGATGAACTCTGTCTATCCGCAATCGAGTTCGTGAGTTTTTACACTCCTGTGCATTTAAGGATAGATTCCTCGCCATGGTCGGCCGATACCGGGTTCTGCTACGCTACCCGTCACTCCGTCGAGCCTCGGACGTATACCTTCGAGAGGTCGAACCGCTCCCGAACACAAAACTCCTCCCAACTCTAAGTCTATTCCTTTGACTTCTTTTTGTCAAGTAGTTTCTTCTTGACATCTCTCTCATGCTTTTTATCCATTGCCTTACCCTTCGCTGTCTCTTTATTTCCCTTCATCGCTCCTAGATTATTGAGCGTCCCATATACTGCCCCCGGATTGTTGGGGTACTCTTTCTTAAGCTTCGCGATTAAGAAATTCGGCATAATATGGCCTATTTCTTGATCTTTAGCTTGATCTTCTTTTCGACGTCGTCCGCAGGAGAAGGCATTGGGATCTTCATCTTTACCTTCACTTTGACAACCATCTTCTTAAGTTTGTCCTTCTTCTCGTCTTTAAGTTTTTCCATATGTCCACTATACCAGGGTTGGTTCGCCCGCCAGGGTTTCCTCCTTCTTTCTAGATTTGATCACTATCACCCCGCAAGGTTTACCGCAATTTAAGCAAAAAGGCTTCTGCTCATGGTTTATTTCTAGATATACGATCGTGTATTTACAACAAGATGATTTTTCCATAGAGGTATTATATCATGTTGTTTTATAAACAAATGACGTACCACATTTTTTGCACTTAGTAGGCTCCTCTATAACAGAGGTTCCGACCATCCCCGAAGGATATTCTACCTCTGTGCCACAATTAGCACATTTGAATTTTTTTATTTCGTAAGACATAATTAATTATTAACTTTATAATAGAGTGGTGAATTACCGACAACTTTTCCCGTAAGAACACCACCTAGTTTTTTCACTGTTGAAACGAAAACTTTATCATGCGAATGCTTATATGCATCCATCCCTAGCCAAGCATGGGCGAGTTCATGAATTATAACCTCCCTTATTCCACGCACACTTAGATATTGCATTTCTCTACGATTTAGATATATTGTTTTACTTTCTATATGACATGAACCAACCCATACTGTATAGCGCGGCATAGTCACAAAAATCAGTTTATAGTTTGTCCCGATTCTTTCTTGGATACTATTGAAAAGTATCCTCATTTCTTTATATAACATATCTAGTCTATTAATTTCATAATTGTTTCGAATGCCTCGACGTTTCCCATTGCATCATTCACTGGATTGTGATCGTGTTTTGTAACTCTGTACTTCTTCCATTTAGATGCTGCTCTAAAGTTTTTTACAACACCAGCATAGAAGTCACCAATACGTCTTGCAGAATGTCCAAAAGGATTATCGTGTAAGAACTTATGGAAGTAATAATTTATGAACTGCCAATCGTAAGCAGGGTTGTCCGAGATAAAGATTGGACGCCCTTCGCAGTGGGATAGAAATTCGTCAAAGGCCTCAAAGGTTTTCTTAGTACCTCCTTTCCCATGAAATGTTTCTCGGGTGGTGAAGTTAACCGCCCCAAACTCAAACATTTCATCGTTATTTAATCCTGGTGCAGGACCCTTACCTTCGCAGTCTACGAAGATAAGTGTTCCACTCATTGATATTTTATCATTCATAAATTTTTAATTATCTATTTGATTTATAATTTCGTCTAACACCATCTGAACACCGCTTTGATCATCACCCGGCCCCACAAGACTCTCTACAATGCCACGCTTTTTGTTTAGCATTTTCAGCATGATGTCATCCATGGTTCCACGAGAGTGGAGTGTGTAGATGGTAATACTGTCGTGGGTGGAACCTATGCGGTGAGCACGGTCCTCTGCCTGTTTATGGTCTGCTGGGGTCCAGCTGTAATCTAAGAATATTACATTGCTAGCTGCTGTCAAGGTAATACCCACACCAGCACTCTTGATACCTCCAAGGAAGATTTTAATATTTGGATCTTCCTGGAACTTTTTTACTATCTCGAAGCGCTCCTCATTCTCTGTACTACCAGTAAGAATAACTGCTTTGTCGCTATAGTGATCAAAGAGTTGTCGAAGAGGTTCTATAAATGAAGAGAACACGATTACTTTCTCTCCACCCTCAATAATATTATTGATCAATTCTATAGCAGAATCTTTTTTACCAGCAGCTCCTAGTTCGCGTAGGGCATTAAGTTTGACAAGTTTCTCGGCCTGCAAGGATCGAGCAATTTCTGGTTCGCTCTTTCCTTTGTGTTGGCGTAAGAAGTTTGCAAAGTCGTGATAGGCTTTGTAGTAAATCTTAGCGCCAGCACCAGACATTTCTACCGGAACGGTCACTCGAACTTTCTCTGGTAGGTCCTTAAGAACATCTTCCTTTCTACGACGTAATATGTATTTGTCAAGTTTAGTCTTCAACTCTTCAACATTGGATGCTCCACTTACGTCGCGCCCAAAGCGGGTATATTTGGCCCCGCAGTATCTGTCTGTAAAGTTGTAGTAGTTATTCCACACTTTGTGGTCCAGCATATTAAGGGGGTTGAAAATCTCTACGGGGCGATTAAGCACCGGTGTACCGCTCAACATTATTATACGGGGAATATTGCGAGACAGAATGCGAACTGCCCGGGAGCGGATGGTTTGGGGTGTCTTGCAGTTTGACACTAAGACATTATTTGCAAAATAATTATGATTTCCCTCTACTTCGAAGTTATAAACGTAATTATTTTTTGAACTACTTCTTCTGGGTTCTGATCCACCTCTTTGTTCCAAAATCTCAACACTGACCACCCTAGATAATTTAATACTTCTGTTTTGCGATGATCCAGGAATCTCCATTTCTTTGTTAAGTGAGAGTTTCCATCTATTTCTATCGCAATCTTTTTTATTGGATTTGCTAAATCCACCTTGTAGTGATTCGGAAGGCTTGGGAAAATCCCTTTTGCCGGAGCTGTTTTTATTATAAACTCCATAGGAAGTCCTGTTAGTTCCGATATTTTCTTCTGTTGCTTTGTTAACTGACCGTTTCCTCCCCGATGTAAAAATGTCGGATTCGCCTTGCTCCATTTGTAAAATCCTTTCCATTTCTTTTTGTTGAATTCCGGGTCTTGATTCATTCTCTTCATCCTCTTCATTGCGTCTGGCCTTTTTCTTCCAATATTTGATAATCCAGCTATTTTTGCAGATTTCCGAGAATTTTCTTTTGCCCACACCTGTGTATTTCTCCAATGTGCTGAGCAACTCTTGCTGCAAAATCTTGCGCGAGGTGCACAAAAAATCTTCTGACACCAGGAGCAGAGTGTCTTCGTTAGTAATTTTTTGGGCCTCTTTATAACCCTTTTCTGTCCAAATTTTGTGATTTGGTGTGCAAGTAATATTTCCTTTTTCATGTTTAATTATGATAAGTCCAATGTCATTTTTACTAATAAAATGATTTACTATAGATTTATATTCCATAATACCAGATGTCTCATTATATGACAAAACCTTTGTAAAAGATATTTTGTTTTCCACAATATCTCCAATTTTAACTGGACCAACCTCTGTTTCAATCATTGTTTCATAAGGAAAACAGTAATGACTTTCGTCTAGTACGAGCATATC
>CAITEG010000038.1 GCA_903891365.1 uncultured bacterium | reverse complement strand
GGCTTCTCTTGTGGGAATGATCGTCTCAAAGAATCCTTATGTGATAGGTACTTCATTCGTTGCTCTAACGACAACAAATACACTCGTCATCTTCTCTATCGATATATTCATCGAGCATTTTGGTAACCCTCTAACTATCGGTAAAACGAGAGGTCTCTACCTTACTATCATCAACCTGGCTTATATGCTCTCCCCTCTTATAACTGCATTTTTAATGGTTAGAGAAGGAGGATACATATCCATCTATATTCTTTCTTTCATCGCAACTATAATCATGACTATAGGATTAGTCTTTTCTGTAAAAACTTTCGATGATAAAAAATATAAGAAAACTCCTTTCTTAGAAACTTACGAGTATTTGAAAACAAATCACCACATGATGGCGATAACAATGATCAACTTCATCTTACAATTCTTCTTTGCCATGATGGTTGTCTACACACCTATATATCTCTTCAATCACATAGGACTTAGCTGGGAAGAAATTGGGGTAATCTTTACTATCATGCTGGCTCCTTTCGTTATCTTTGGACTACCTGTGGGTATTCTTATAGACAAATACCACGTAAAGAAAAGAACTCTCTTATATGTCGGTATTTTAATAATGAGTATCTCAACTTTGATAATATCTTTCATCACAACAAAAGACATCATCGTTTGGTCACTCATCCTCTTTATGACTAGAATGGGAGCAAGTATCACCGAAACGACATCAGAGATATACTTCTTTACCCATACAGGAGAAGAAGATACTTATCTTCTAAGTATCTTCCGAGATATGACGCCAGTTGCATACATTATCGCTCCACTTATCGGAACAATGATTCTCTTCTTCTTGCCATTCAAATTCATTTTTATTATCCTCGGAATTATAGTTCTAAGTGGATTCTACTATATACCAAAGCTAAGGCGCAGTTCTATCATTACTCCAATAATTAATAATGAACAAACAATATAATATGGAAGAATACCCAATACGGATAAATAAATATTTGGCATTGAAAAACTATGCTACAAGAAAAGGAGCTGATGACTTAATCAAGAAAGGTTATGTTTTTATCAACGGAAGAAAAGCTGTCCTTGGAGACCAAGTCTATAGAGATGAGGATGTGACAGTTAGTGGTAAAGCTCCAAAAAAAGATTATGTATACTATGCTTACAATAAAGCAGTCGGAGTCTCCACCAACCCAGAAGTAAAAAGTAAAGATATCCTAATGATTACTAAATTCAAAGAGAAAGTCTTCCCTATCGGTAGGCTCGATAAAGACTCAAGAGGACTCATCATTATGACCAATGACGGCCGAGTTACAGACAGACTTCTCGCCCCACAATATGTCCACGAGAAAGAATATGTAGTGAAAGTTGAGCCAAACTTCTCTGACAAATTTTTAGAGCTTATGGCTGGTGGAGTTCACTTTGATAAATTTATAAGTAAAAAGTGTAAAGTCTGGCGCCATACTAGTAAGTCTAAAGATACTTTCAATATAATATTAACCGAGGGCAAGAAACGCCAAATCCGTCGTATGTGTGAAGCTCTACACCACAGTGTAGTAAACTTAAAACGTATACGTATTATGAATGTAGAACTCGGCAATATAAATGAAGGAGAATACAGAGCTATAAATGGAGCTGAATTAGATACACTACTTAAATCTCTACAATTAAGATCATAAATAAT
>CAITEG010000037.1 GCA_903891365.1 uncultured bacterium | reverse complement strand
CTATCTGGAATTTTTGTATTATTTATTTAATACTTTGTCCTGTTTTGATGACGTGGTCTACGAGTGTGTATGTATACCCCATTTCGTTATCATACCAGCCGAGGACTTTTACAAGGTTTCCTCCGACGACGCGAGTCATTTCAAGGTCGGCGATACAAGCATGACTTTCTCCTAGAATATCTGAAGAGACTAAGTTGTCCTCTGTGACACTGAAGAGCTTTGTCCAGCGAGGGTCTGTAGCGGCCTTCTTCATAATTTCATTTACTTCTTCTTTACTTGTATCACGCTTGGCTATAAATGTGACGTCTACGATAGAGCCTGCAGGGACTGGGACGCGGATAGATATACCATCAAAGAGTCCTTTAAGTACTGGGAAGGCTTCTGTGACAGCGATAGCGGCACCTGTGGATGAAGGAATAATGTTCTGCGCAGCTGCACGACCTTCACGAAGGTCTTTCTTGCTTGGGCCGTCTACGAGAGCTTGAGTAGCTGTATATCCGTGAACTGTGTTGAGGATAGCTTTATCGATACCGATAGCTTCGTGCATAATAGCAATAAGTGGTGAAGCGGCATTTGTAGTACAAGAAGCGTTGGATGTGATATCGCAAGTACCAAACTTGTCTTCATTTACACCGAGAAGAATTGTAGCTCCAGGAGTTGCACTATCTGCACCCTTTGAAGGCGCTGAGATGACAACTTTCTTTGCACCTTGGTCAAGGTGGAACTTTGCTTTATCAAATGAAGTGAAGAGGCCAGTAGATTCTACTACGACATCGATATCTAAATCTTTCCAAGGAAGCTTGGTTGTATCTTTTTCTGAAATGTATTTGATCGTTTTGCCGTCGATAACTAAGTCTGTACCTTCCCCTTCTATCTTATGATCCCAGCCTTTGTATACTGTGTCGTGACGAAGAAGATAAGATAGACTCTCAATTGAGCCTAGGTCATTGATAGCGACGACTTCTATATCTTCTCTTTCCCAAGTAATTTTCAAAAATGCTCTTCCTATTCTTCCGAAACCATTGATTGCAACACGAATTTTTTTATTCATATTATTTTAATTATGCTAATAATTCTTTTAATAATTTTTGAACTAAACTTGGGTTCGCACTACCTTTACTTTCTTTCATAACTTGACCAACTAAGGACATTATAGCATTCTCTTTTCCTCCTTTGTATGTTTCTACGACAGCAGGATTGGCGTCTATGACTTTTTGCACGATTTCTTTGAGTGCTCCTTCGTCATGATTCTGTATCAAGCCTTTCTCTTTAGCTATTTTAGCTGGAGATTCATCATTAATGACAATCAATGCAAGAATATCTTTAGCTCCACGTGAAGAAATATCACCTTTTGTTACCATTTCAATTAATTCAGTGAAATTTTGAACTGATGGAAGTCGGACTTCCATATTTATCTTTTTAAGACCTAAATAGTCTGAAGTTATGTAATTTGAAGCAGTTTTAACCTTTTCCTTGTCTTTAAGAGTATTTGCAACTTGTTCAAACCAAGCTCCAAGCTCTTGATCCACTATATAGCTTTCTATATCTTCATCTTTAATACCATAATCATTTCTATAACGATTTCTTTTTGCTTCTGGAAGTTCTGGGAGCTCATTTCGCATTTTCTCTATATCGAAAATTTTAGATAAGAAAAGTTTTGGAAGATCTGGATCTGGGAAGTATCTGTAGTCATTCGCATTCTCTTTCTTACGCTGAGAGAAAGTAGACTGTTTGTTCTCATCCCATCCACGAGTCTCCTGAACTATCTCACTACCTTTGCCTGCATCAAGAAGAGCGGACATTCTCTTGGTCTCATATTCTGCGGCACGTTCCATCGCTTTGAAAGAGTTGATATTCTTCACTTCTACTTTTGTTCCGAAAACCTTAGGATCTTCTGATATAGAAATATTGAGCTCTACACGCATTTGGCCTTTCTCCATGTTTGCTTCTGATACACCTAGATAACGAAGAACAGCCTGAAGTTCACGTCCGAAGTCTCCTGCTTGCTTGGCAGAGTGGATGACAGGCTCTGTGACGAGCTCCATGAGAGGCACACCAGCACGATTAAAATCTACAAGAGAGTAATCACCCCTATCGTGTTTACTTGTTGCTGTATCTTCTTCTAGGTGCACACGAGTAATCTCTACTCCATGGAGAGAACCACCGGAGACGATAGGATACTTGTATTGAGAGATCT
>CAITEG010000036.1 GCA_903891365.1 uncultured bacterium | reverse complement strand
GAATTACACCAATTGACACAAAAGATTTTGAAATTCGTGTCTGGTATTCTTCATTTCTTAAATCTTCAAAAAATACTCTGTACATATAAAATATATTGTTAATATTTAATATCCGTCTGAGAAAAATTTAATTAGGGTTTGCTGATAAAGTCGAAAAGTTGCGAAACTGAGCCAGAAACGAAGGAAAAAGGTAAAAAAGAGGTATGAAAAGTGCACGAAAAACGTTAAATTTGGAATAATAATCGTGCACACAATAAACCACAGAAAACAGCAATGCTCAGAACAAAAGACCCAAATCAGTTAAAGATAGAAGAATTCAAGACGCCATTTGAAATGAAAATGGATCCACATAATCGCTGGGTAAAGTTATCAGAAATAGTACCATGGGAAGAAGTACTAAGACAATACGGAAAAAACATGAGCGACTTTGGTCGTCCCGGGATAGATTCCAGAAGAGCCGTAGGGGCAATGATAATAAAGGTGATGTTGGGTCTAAGCGATGAAGAGACAGTAGAGCAGATAAGAGAAAATCCCTACATGCAGTATTTTCTTGGATATGAAGCCTACAGTAAAGAAGCTGTATTTGATCCATCTACATTTGTATATATAAGGGAGCGTCTGGGAGAAGAAGCCGTAAGCAAACTGAATTACGCTTTATTAAATAAAAAAGAGACAGTCAAAAAGAAGAAAAAAGAAAAAGATGATTCACAAGAAGGTGGAGGTACGGGTAAAAAAGAGACCGAAGAAAAAGAAGAAGCAAGACCTAAAGGAACGCTGTTACTTGACGCAACGATAGCAGACCAGTATATCAAGTATCCAAATGATGTGGAGCTGCTTCAGGACGGTCGAGAGAAAAGCGAGCAAATGATAGATTACATATACGAGCTGCAGGACAAGCAGGGCAATAAGCCACGGACATACAGAAGGAAAGCAAGAAAAGATTATCTGAATTTTGCAAAGAAGAAGAATCGCAGCAAGAGAGAGATTCGAAAAGCCGAGAGAAAACAGCTTCAGTATTTGGGAAGGAACTTAAGAACAATAAATCAAAAGATAGATGAACTGGGAGAAATACCATTCAGGAAAGTGATGTACAAAGATTATCTTGTGATACAGGAACTCTACCGTCAGCAGAAAGAAATGTATGACAAGAAAATAAATTATTGCAATGACAGAATAGTAAGCATTCATCAGCCCCATGTTCGTCCAATGGTAAGGGGGAAGCAGGGAAAGAAAGTGGAGTTTGGGTCAAAGATACTATGCGCAATAGTAAAGGGATATTACGGTATAATTAATAAGTTGAGCTGGGATGCATTCAATGAAGGAAGCCATGTGATTGAGGGGGTCGAACAGTATAAAGAATTATATGGATATTACCCGGAAACAGTAATAGGGGACAGAATATTTATAACGAGAGAAAACAAAAAGAAATTAGAATCGATGGGCATTCGTCTGAGCGGAAAGGATTTGGGAAGAAAGACGGAGGAGAAAAAAGCAAAAGAGTTGAAGCGAATGAAAAAAGAGCAACGCCTGCGAGTAAGGATAGAAGGCAAGTTCGGCCAGGCAAAAAATGGATACGAATTAAACAGAATAAGGATGAGAAAGAGTTCAACAAGCGAATCAGAAATAGCATTAACATTCTTTGTAATGAATCTGATAAGATATGCTAAGGAGGTATTCTTATGGCCTGTTTCTCAAATCGTCAGAGTGCTTGAGTCTCTGATAATAAAAATAATTGGCCACGGGAATCCGCAGCCAGTAAATAGTCTAAGTCGCTAACGGGACTTTTTCAGGAAACCCTAAATAAAGAAATCTAAGTCAGGATGGTATAGATTAATTTCACGCAGTTTTAGATATTGAATTCAATATCCTCCTTTCACACATTAACAATTGAGGATAGCTGAAATCCCTCTTCGTTAAAGTTGAATAGGATAAAGCTGCCAACTAAAAAAGAGAACT
>CAITEG010000035.1 GCA_903891365.1 uncultured bacterium | reverse complement strand
TCTTTGTCTATCTTTCTGAATTCATGATTGGATTTGTTGAAGTGGTTCACTGTCGTCTCAAGCGCATTACCAAGCTTTTGATGCATCTCCTCATAGCTTCGCAGATGCTTACCAAGCTCACTAACTCTCTTTACTATATCCTTTGCACTTTCCTCTATTTGCATCGCTTTGAGGCCTTGGAGGACTGTCTGAAGGTATGCGAGGAATGAAGTTGGAGAAACAATTATGACTTTGTATTTACTTGCAGCTCTTTGGATAAGATTCTCAGTATCTTCATTTACAGCTCCGATCTTATTGATAAGTAGGTCGTAATAGATAGCTTCATGAGGGATGAACATAAAAGCAAAGTCCATCGTGCCTTTATCTGGTTGAATGTATTTTGAAGTTTCTACTATTCTATTCTTAAGGTCGTTAACGAAAACTTTTTCTAAACGGTCCTTTTCAGTTTTATCATTTGTCTCAGAGATTCTATTATAATTTTCGAGAGAAAACTTTGAATCTATAGGTATGACTTTATCTTTCACAAAAACCGCTGCGTCTACTATCGTACCGTCTGGGAAAGGATATTGCATTTGGTAGCTTCCAGGAGGCATGATGTTCTTAAGAAGTGTCTCTAGGTAGTATTCACCAAGGATTCCACGTTGTTTAGGATTCTTGAGTATGTCTTGAAGATTCTGAAGTTGATCTGCAAATGATACGACTTGCTTGTTCGTCTCATCTAGCCTTGTAATCTTTTCTGTGATGTCGGCAATTATTCTTGAAGTCTCGCTAGATTGGAAACGCATGGTTTGGTTTATTTCTTTTTGTGATTCACCAAGTTTATTATCTATCGTGCGTGAAAGTTCATTTATCTGGTTGAGTAGAAGTTGGACTGAACCATCTGCTTTTTCTTCTGGTTTATTTTTAGACATGAAAGATATACCGACGATTATGCCGATGATGATTATGACGAGAAGGATTATGATTAAAGTATTCATATTTTATATTATATCAATTTTCCTAAATAATGTTTGAGCGTGTGTATCCAGTCTTCTTCGTTTTCAGGATTCTGTTCTTTTTGAGTAAGCATCCAGTCTAGATAATTTCTATCTATCTTCGCGACTTCTTCGACAGTCTTACCATTGTGTTTACCAAAGTTAAACATATTCATAAGTGAAGGTTTGGAAGATATCTCTATCATCCTTTCTATTGCTTTACTCTCATCTATACTTTCTTCTTTCATGATCTTTGCCAAGAGTCTTTCAAAAAGCTTTTCTAAGACAAGCACATCTCCAAGTGCATCGTGGGCTTCGGCTTCTATCTCTATATCGAGGTAGTATCTTAAGTATTGGAGTTTGTATTGAGGAATGACGTTCTCTTTATCTAAGTAGCGAGCGACGCGGAGGGTACAGATAAAGTTGGCGGGCAGGATATCTTCTTTGGCTATTATCGCAAGATCAAACTTTGCATTGTGAGCCACGACGACAGAATTTGGATCTTCGAAAAGAAGTTTGATAGTACCATAGTTGTCGCTTTCTTTGAAGGCTGGCTTGTCCGCGACCATTTTGTTTGTAATGTGGGTGATAGCACTAGCTTCAGGAGGAATAGGAATAAGAGGCTTGAATAATTCAGAAAAGGTCACAGTATCAGTTTTATAAGCCAACTGGCAGACGAAGTCCTTTTTAGGTTCATTGCCGGTTGTTTCAGTGTCAAAAAATATAATTTTTTTCATATACTATATATTAACATAAACCTACAAAATCAGATATGCAAAAATCACTCGCTTATCCCTCTCCGCTCCACTTCGTTCCGCTCCGGCGCGCCCACACCTACTCGTGATTTTTGCATATCTGATTTTGTCTGGTACAATATAAATATGACATTACACGAACAAATAAAGAATAATATTAAAGAAAGTATGAAGTCGGGGGACAAGATTCGCCTTGAGGTTATGCGTGGTCTTGTGACCGCTTTTACCAATGAATTGGTGGCTACAGGGAAGACTCCTCAAGATATGCTGACCGACGAGGAAGCTATCAAGGTTATAACTCGTGCTTCAAAGCAGAGGAAGGACTCTATCGAGCAGTTCACAAAAGGTGGACGTATGGACTTGGTGGATATTGAAAGTGATCAGCTTCATATTCTCGAAGAATTTTTGCCAAAGCTTATGGAGGTAGAAGAAGTAGAATCTTTTGTGTCTGGTAAGATCGCTGAGCTTGCTGTTAAAGATTTGTCTAAAAAGGGAATGTTTATGGCATCACTTATGAAAGACCTGAAAGGTAAAGCTGATGGAGCTATGGTCAAAGAAGTCGTGGATAGATTATTTGTATAATTTTAAATTCTATGAAAATTATTTTACATTGGATTATTATTTCTTTTGCTGTTTTATTTTCCACTAGAATCATATCTGGTATAAATGTAGATCCTCTTTGGGTTGTTCTTATTGTAGGCGCCTGTCTTACACTATTCAACATGTTTATAAAGCCTGTTGTAAGTCTCTTAACTTTGCCTCTCAATATTGTTACTCTTGGAGTTTTTTCTCTTATCTTAAATGGTCTTCTTTACTGGTATCTAGGTAGCATCATCAAAGGATTTTCTGTCAGTACTTTCTCAGCTGCTTTCTTTGGTGCTCTGCTCGTCTCAGTTATCGACTGGATGCTTAAGAAAGTATTTCGTTTGGACTACTAATATATATGGAGCATATTTCTATCTCAGTCATACGACATTTCGTTGAAGTACATGCAGTCATCGCTTATCTGATTATTTTCTTAGGAGTAATAATAGAGGGTGAGATCGTGGTTATTTTTGCTGGGATTTTCTCTTTTCTTGGATCTTTGAATTTTTTTCTAGCTTTTATTTTTGTTCTTCTTGGAGGGGCAACGAAGTCCTTACTCGGATATGTGATAGGCTTCTATTTGAATAAGCATCATTCTCATAGGCCTTTCATGGGCAAGATAGAGAGGAGAGTTTCTTACTTCCTTCCTCGTTTCAAAGAGCGTCCATTTTGGTCTATCTTCATTTCTAGATTTTTTATTCTCGGTATTGGTTGGTTCACTGTCGTTTTCTCTGGTTATAAAAATATTTCTCTTAAGATATATATGAAGGCTGAAGCTCTTAGTCTTATATTGTGGTCTATATGCTTCATCGGTCTCGGTCATGCTTTCGGTTATACCGCTCTCTCTATTAGTCGAGATGTTCGCAAGTTCTTGGGGCTTATCCTCATCTACTTCATTCTATTCTTCATAGTAGAGAGACTCATTGCTTTTATTGTTGAATTGTTTACTATTAAAGAGTTCCATGAATACGAAGAATAATATATGTCATTTTTTACAAAAAAGAAAATATGTGTGACCCACAACATGTCCTTTCACGCCGATGACCTTTTTGCAACTGCCACACTCTCAATACTTAATAATGGGAATATTAAAATAATTCGTACCAGAGATGAGAAATTATTTTTGGAAGGAGATTATGTCTATGATGTTGGAGGTATTTATGATCCTAAGATAAATAGATTTGATCATCATCAAGAAGGTGGTGCTGGAGCAAGATCAAATGGTATTCCTTATTCATCTTTCGGTCTTGTTTGGAAAGAGTATGGAGAAAAGATTTGTGGTGGGGGAGAAGTTGCAAAAAGAATTGATGAGAGATTAGTCCAGGCGATAGATGCGAATGATAATGGTATAAATCTTTTTGAAGTGAAAGGGGAAGTTGCTCCGTATACTATTCAAGATATATTTTTTAATTTTCGACCAAGTTGGAAAGAAGAACAGGATTATGATGCTTGTTTTATAAAACTTGTTCCTTTTGTTGTTCAGATTTTAAATAGAGAAATAATTAAAACAAGAGATTCATTTGCATCAGAGTCTATAGTAAAGAAAGCTTATGAAGAAGCAGAAGACAAGAGGGTTATCATCTTCGATGATTCTTACCCTTGGTATGAGACGATAAACGAATACAGTGAGCCTCTATATGTAGTCTCAAAGAAAGGTGATACCTGGCGAGCAGAAGCAGTTCGTAAAGAGAAGTATAAATTCGAGACGAGAAAATCATTTCCAGAAGCTTGGGCGGGGAAAAGAGATGAAGAGATGGTCAAAGCCTCAGGTGTCTCTGATGCAATCTTTTGTCACAATGGTAGATTTTTAATTGTAGCTAAATCTAAAGAAGGAATTATAGAGCTTGTAAAAAAGGCATTAATAGCGTAAGTTGTATAAACAATATGTTTATAGATGAAATAAAATTTTTTGCAAAAGCAGGCCGCGGTGGAGACGGGGTTGTTCGCTGGCGTCGTGAGAAGTTCATAGACAAAGGTGGACCCAACGGTGGTGATGGTGGACGAGGAGGTAGCATCTATGCTATCGCTGTTCAGGATGTCCATATACTTTCTAAATACAAACATAAAAAAGAATGGCGCGGGAATGATGGCTTTGAGGGTGCAGGAGGAAGTCGTCATGGTAAAGATGGCCTCGACTTATATATAGAACTACCGCTTGGATCTGTTATTACAAATGTAGAGAGTGGAGCATCTGTCTCTCTCGAAGAAGTAGGACAGAAAGAACTTCTTCTCAAAGGAGGAATGGGTGGCTATGGGAATGAACAATTCAAAACTTCTATCAATACAACTCCGACGACTGCTACAAAAGGCAAGACAGGAGAAGAAGGGAACTTCAAAGTGGAGCTCCAGCTTTTTGCTGAGATAGGTCTTATCGGTCTTCCAAATGCAGGGAAGTCTTCACTCTTAAATGCTATTACCAATGCTGATGCAAAGATCGGTAGCTACCAGTTCACAACTCTTGATCCAAATCTAGGGGATTTTCACGGGCACATTATTGCTGATATTCCAGGACTTATCGAAGGTGCTTCAAAAGGCAAAGGCCTCGGTATAAAATTCTTAAGACATATAAAGCGTACTCGTATGCTTGCACACCTCGTGTCTCTTGAGAACGAGAACCCTATGAAAGCTTATAAAGAGATTCGCAAAGAACTTGGTGCGTATGATAAGGCACTTCTAGAAAAGAAGGAAGTAATAATCTTGACCAAGACTGACATTATGACAGACCCCGCAGGAAAGGGTACTTCCAACGGGGCAGGCGAGAAAAAGATTGAGAAAATTAAAAAAGAATTTGAAAAACTGGGTGGTGTAGTTCTTACACTTTCTTTATATGATGATAAGTCAGTGAAGAAGCTTATAGACGGGCTTGTAAAAATGTTGAGGAAATAAAAAAGCACTCGTTATATGAGTGCTTTTTATGATTAATTTTTTAAAAATTTTTCTTTATTAAACTTGTACATTCTATGACTAGGCAAATCTACTATAGTGTCTGAAAGAGTAGCAAATGAAAAAGGTTCACCCTTCATTTTGAAAAGACCACTATCAATCATTGAGCTAATTTCATGACCACCATTTATCATGACACCGCTATTATAATTACTGAACGCTGCTTCTTGGTCGGTAAGTACTAAAAAGGAAACAATAGATGGTGCATATTGTGAATGATATCCTAAATCCGAAATGTGATAGGTTTTTTCTCCTTTGTCGTTATAAATAATTTTAGTTTTTTCAGAAATTATTTTATTAATTATTTTATCATTTTTAAGAGCTTCAATAACTTGTTCTAAACTAGCAGAATTTTTATAAATATATTCTTCTTCAATAAAAGAACGTGTTTTTGGTTCAAGATGTGTATGGTGATCTAAGAGTTCAGATAAAAGAAAAGCGGTGAAGTTGGGGTTTTCTTTTGAAAAAATCATAAGAGGTCTATTTATATTTATAAAACCATTTTTTCCAGCTGAAAAATAAAACTGACCATCAACATTGATTTGTGTTAAAAATGACTTTTTCTTATCAAAGAAATTTTCATTTTCTTGATTATTTTCCCTTTCTTTATCATTATAATGAGGATTATATCTTGATGTATGGTTTAGATATTTCCCACATAAATATTTATTATCAGTAATTTTATCAATAAATTTTTCTACCAACCCATCTGTTTCAGTTAATTTATCCCCAGAAATTTTATATTGTTCTATGAGTAAATTGATTTCTTTTGGTATTTTGTTTGATATATCTATGACATCAAAACCGAACTTTTCCATGGCTAGATCTAACTCTTGATTTTCTTTTTCAAAACTTTTAATTTCTCCTGTCTTTTTAATAATTTTGTTCTTATATTTTTTTACATCTTTTAATATTTGGTATTCATCAGTACTTTGAGCTTCAGAAAGCATATTTTTTGCTTCTAATTTTCCTGTTTCTCCCTTAGATCGAGATTCCTTTAATCTTGAAGCAAGATCATTTCTATATTCATTTGGGTTAAAATTTTCCATATTGAGATTATAGCAAGATTTATTATAAACCTGAACAGTCTTAATGGAGGGACCGTTAGTAGCCTTATCGAACCAAACCCAGTAGGCGAATGTACTCATTCGCAAGTTCAGTACACCTTTTCCATTCGCGAGTACACTCACACGGAAAAGGTTTTCGCTTCCTTCAGACAAGGAAGGTTTTTATATTTGGTCAGGAATATTTTTTTAGTCGTCACTGAAAAAATTTTACGACCCTGACTTATGGAGGGAATCTTTCTCTACGAGAACAGTATACCTTTTCGTTTCGGTTAGCACCGAAAAACGAAAAGCTTTTCGCTCCCTCCACGCAAGACAAGCAGTTGTCTTGCTATGGGGCACATAAAATAAAAACCTTGTCTTTCGACAGGTTTTTATTTTATGTGCCCCGTGAGGGGATCGAACCCCCGACCATCTCCTTAAGAGGGAGCTGCTCTACCAGCTGAGCTAACAGGGCATCTGTATAGCTTTCTAAAACTTTTGTAATTATTGCAGAAAAAAGGGATTTTGTAAACTGTATTAGAAAGTTGTATAATATATATTATGAAAGAATCACAACCAATAGCTAAACAGCTCGATATCAATTTTCAATCAGAGGAGGAACTTTTGAAAGAGCAGGGAGAAATCGCTGATAAATATCATTTAGCCCATCCAGATAAATTAATTAAAAAGGATGGAGAGTGGTATATAGATGGTATGAATGTAAAGCATTTTGATGAGTTGTACTCTGATAATGATAATGTTGAACAATTCAAAATAATTAAATCAAACGCGGGAGAGATATATCATAAGAACGAAGAAGTAAGAAAATTTTTAAATGAAAAGAGGGGTCCTGTACCAGATGATCCGACCCTTTAATCAGTGTGAATAGTAATTGTGTCAAAAACCCCTTATTTATAAGGGGTTTTTACGTGGATTTATATGTGGATTAAACGCTTGACTTCTTTATTTATATGTATATAATAGTCCTTACAGTCTGATGTATATCTGGCTGTTTTAATTTCTTTGAAATTTATATAGTTTTGTATCACAAATTAATCAGCACATTGATTCAGGTGAATTAATGGTGCAACGCAAATATAAGTAAGTCTCGCCAGCGAGCGAGACGATAATCCAGTTTAAGGACACAAAAGTATTTTTTCTTTTGTTCCGTTCTATTTTTAAGTAGAGTTTGATCCTAGCTCAGGATGAACGCTGGCGGCGTGGATAAGGCATGCAAGTCGAACGGACTTTATTTTTCCCGAGATGCGATTATATCAAGTCAAAGGTCGTTTAAAGTTAGTGGCGAAC
>CAITEG010000034.1 GCA_903891365.1 uncultured bacterium | reverse complement strand
TTTGATGGTTTATGTTTTAAACGATTTTCTGTTTTATTTCTTCTAATTCTCTCTTCCAAATCAGCTTCAAGTTCCACATAATATATTTCTGCATTTTGATCTCGAAATATTTTTATAAGACTTTCTATGTATTCCCAATCTTCTTTATCGTCAAAATACCAAACAAAAGTAAAAATTAGTCCCTCTAAATTACTACTAGCAACTTCTTTAAATATTTCTTCTCGAATAAGTCTTACCAATCTCTTGGCTGAAGGTGTACCGTAATCAAAAAATGGATTAACTAATTCAATAGACATATGATTATGGAATAATTTGAGATTAGTTATCTTTTCAAGTTCTTGCCCAATTGTCATTTTGCCTACAGCTTGAGGCCCTGTTATAAGAATAAATTTCATATTTTAAATAAATTAATATCCTTCATCAGTTAGTCTCTCATCTATTCTATTCATATCTCTTGGGAACATACATGCTTCGCGGACATTTTTAAGCCCTAGCAACTGCATTGTTATACGTTCTGCTCCGAAAGCAAATCCACCTTCTGGTGGAACTCCATACTTGAAAGCTTCTAAGAACATTTTAACCTTATCAGGATCCATATTCCAAAGCTTCACATGCTCCTCTAATTGTTTTGAATCATTTATTCTTCTTCCTCCTGAGAGCCATTCAACACCACGGCAGATAAGATCCATACCTTCGTTGTATTCAGGTTCATCTGGATTTGGATAAACATAGAAAGGCTTCTTACGAGTTGGGTAACCATAGATAAAGACGAAGTCAGAGCCAGTCTCTTCCTTTATAATCTCACAGATTTCTCTCTCGTCTTGAGCATTTGTATCTTTTTCTCCCCTGACATCACGGCCAAACTTTTCAAAAATCTTTTGCTGAACTTCTCTCAAAGAAAGTGTCGGTGTCTTATCTATCATAGTAGGAAGTTCTACATCGAGTAATTTTATATGTTCGGCATTTTTCTCTTCAACTTTTTTCAAAATATGTTTAACAGTATTCTCGGCCATATCACGAACGTCAGTCCATGACTCTATGAAAGCCATTTCGGCATCGAGGGAAACTATCTCAGTAAGGTGTCTTGTAGTTGAAGATGGCTCAGCACGAAATACTTTGTTTACAGAGAAGCATCGTTCAAAAGCAGACATGACTATCTGTTTGTAAAGTTGTGGTGACTGAGAGAGAAAAGCTTTCTTGCCAAAGTAGTCTATCTGGAAAACTTCAGCTCCGCCTTCAGCCGTTGCTGGCACCATAGAAGGTGCTTGAAATTCAAAGAACATGTTTTGCTTCATGAATTCACGGAATGAGTCGATAACAGTCTCCTCTATTTTGAAAATTGCTTGAATTTTAGGCTGTCGCAATACTATGGCTCTATTATCAAGCTCTGTAGTTAATTCTAGATTGTATCCATTTAAAGATATGTCAAAAGGAAGAGGTTCAGCTTCTGCAAGTATTTTTATATCAATTATTTCTAATTCTATATCACCATTTAAAATACCTTCTTTAATATTTCTCTCTGGTCTCTTATTTACTTTACCTTCTACTTTTACAGCAAACTCTTTACGTAAAGTCTTACCGACTTCTATGGTCTCTGTATAGTTTGGGAGTATAACACCCTGAACAACACCGGTCATATCACGAAAATCAAGGAATATCATTTTCCCTTGGTCACGACGAACATCTACCCATCCTGAAATACTGACTTCTTCTCCTATATGTTCTTTTAAATCTTTTATGTATGTACGCATATAATTTTTGATAAATAATAAATTAATGAAGCTTGCTTGTGACTGCAATAAGGAATTCATAAGGCACAGAAATAATGAAAGTGATAAGAACAAGAATCCAATAGAACGGAGTGAAGAGGTACCAGATGATAATATCGTCTTTATGCATTCTAAAGTACCACTTCTGAACTTTCGTATGGATTATATTTATAAGCCAATATATTGGACCCAATACAACTGTAAATAAGATATGGATGTATTTCATAAATTAGATACTTACTCCTACATTATTTCTAATAAGCCCCATCTTATCTTTTATATTTTCTTTAGCTTTCAAAGCTCCTTCTTTTAGAATATTTTTTACTTCATCTAAATTCTTTTCATAGTACTCTCTCTTCTCTCTCATCGGTTTTATAAATGTCGTAATCTCTTCGTAAAGCATATCTTTAGCTTCTTTATAGCCAAGACCACCTTCCTCATATCTTTTTCTAAGTGCATCTAATTCTTCACCCTTTAAGAAGAGTTTATGGATAGCAAAGATATTACACTCATCAGGATTCTTCTTGTCAGCTGGAGCTTTAGAATCTGTGACGATGCTCATAACAGCTTTCTTGATCTCTTCGTCTGTTCCAAAGAGTGGAATAGTATTGCCGTAACTCTTACTCATCTTTCTACCATCTACGCCTGGAACAATAGCAACTTCTTTTAAAATAAGTGGCTCTGGAAGTTTAAAAGTTTCTCCAAATGCATTATTGAACTTGGTAGCGATATCGCGAGCATACTCTACGTGCTGTTTCTGGTCTGCCCCTGTAGGAACTACGTCTGCTCCTTGGATTAAGATATCTGCCGCCATAAGAACTGGGTAATCAAAAAGACCGACATTTACTTCTTTGGCTTTCATCCCCGCGTCTTTATAAGCGGTAGCTCTCTCAAGATAAGGCATAGTCGTTATACAATTAAAATACCACGCAAGCTCCGTGACTTCAGGTAAATCTGACTGTTTAAACAAGCAAATTTTCTTTGGGTCAAGGCCGCAAGCCAGGTAATCCAAGGCTACATCGAGTGTATTTTTTGATAAGATATCCTTATTATGTATAGTAGTTATCGCGTGAAAATCAGCTATAAAGATGAATGATTCATAGTTATCCTGTAGGTCTACAAACTGCTTAATAGCCCCAAAATAGTTACCAATATGTATGACTCCTGAAGGTTGAATGCCCGATAATAATCGTTTTTTCATATACTGTATATAATATCAAAAAAACAAAAGTTTTGCACATATTACACACAGGCTTATCCTAAAAGTCACTATTGCTGTATTAATCCCAGCTGATACAATGAACTCTATGGCAGATAAAAAATCAAACATTCGCATACCACCTCAGAACATAGATTCTGAAAAAGCAGTCCTCGGATCCATCATGCTTCGTCCTTCTGCTATACATGAGATCAACGATGTCATCAATGAAAAATCTTTCTACGTTTCAAAGCATGCTTCTATCTACAAGATAATGCTTGAACTTTCTTCTAAGGGCGATCCGATTGACCTTCTCTCTGTGTCTCATAAACTTACAGAAAAAGGATTGATAGACTCTATCGGTGGGAACGTCTATCTGACTGAGCTTACCAATGCCGTGCCCGCTTCTACAAATATTAAATATTATGCTGATATCGTAAATAAAAAACATTTACTTCGAAAGATTATCGATGCTGGCTCAGATATTTCTGAACTCGGTTTTCAGGAAGATGTCGAAGATGTTTTTGAAATTCTTGATCAAGCGGAAAAAAGAATGATGGGTATCAATGGAAATATGTCTGGTCATGCCTTCACTTCTCTTAAAGATAGTTTGCCTGAAGCATGGGAGAGACTAGAGAAATTACACGAGAGTAAGGGGGAGCTTCGTGGAGTACCTACTGGCTTCCATGACCTCGATCAGTACCTCTCCGGTCTTCAGAAGTCAGACCTCATCATCCTCGCAGCGCGACCTTCTATGGGTAAGACTACTCTTGCTCTAGATATCGCTCGCCAAGCTGCGCTCAACCACGGGACTCCTACTGTCATCTTCTCTCTTGAAATGAGTACGCAACAACTCGTAGACAGAATGCTGGCCGCTCAGTCACGCGTGAATGCTTGGAACCTCCGTACTGGTAACCTTTCTGCTGAAAGTGAGTTCGCTAAGATTCGCGACTCTCTCGATAGTCTTTCTAAGGCTCCTATCTTCGTAGATGATATGGCTGGTAACTCTATCGTGCGTATGCGCTCTGTCTGCCGTCGTATAAGAGCTGAGCATGGTATAGGGCTCATAATAGTTGACTACTTACAGCTGATGTCTACTTCTAAGAACTACGACAATATGGTGAACCAAGTGACTGAAATATCACGCTCTCTTAAAGCTCTCGCTAAAGAGTTTGATGTGCCAGTTATCGCTCTCTCACAGCTTTCTCGTGCAGTTGAATCACGTGGTGGACGTCCAAGACTCTCTGACCTTCGTGACTCAGGTTCTATCGAGCAGGATGCCGACATCGTGATGTTCATACACAGAGAAGATAAGGGTAAGGATGAAAGTGAAAAAACAAATATCGCTGAGATACTTATAGAAAAGCACAGAAATGGCCCAGTCGGTAAGGTGGACTTATACTTCGACGAGAAGACTACGACATTCGTATCTATCGACAAGTCAGGTATGAACAACTTTGCCCCAAGTTCTACTGGTACATCCATAGATCAATTCTAAATATGAATCCAATAGATAAATTAACAGAATATTTCAAAGAATTTCCAGGGATTGGTGAACGCCAAGCCAAGCGTTTTGTATATTTCTTGCTTCACAAGAATCCAGTATATGTAAAAGAACTCGGAGATAAAATTCTTGATTTGAAAAATACTATCCACCAGTGTCCTTCCTGTTTCCTTTTCTTTCAATCAATGCAAGATCAACTTTGCGATAATTGTAGCAACCCAAAAACAGACAAGACTTCCCTTCTGATTGTAGAAAAAGATGCCGACTATGAGAATATAAAAAGAAGTAAGAATTATAATGGAAAATACTTTATACTAGGAGGTTTGGTGCCAATAGTATCTAAGGATACCCCGAATTATGTCCGAACTAATGAATTATTACGAAATATTGAGCTCCAATACAAAGAATCTGGCCTAAAAGAAGTTATTATCGCTCTATCTCTCAACCCTCAAGGCGAACACACTGATATGTATTTAAGAGAGCTCCTAATCCCCCTTCAAGAAAAATATAAATTAAACATCGTCTCCCTCGGTCGTGGACTTTCCACCGGTACCGAGCTTGAATACTCTGACTCTGAAACTATCAAGAACGCATTACGAAATAGAGCATAAGAAAAGCGCCAACCAAAGAAGTCAGCGCTTTTTTCTAATGTTTTATCGGTCCAAACTTAGTTGTCATGACATCAAACTTGTGTTCAGTTTTTTTAGTTTTTTTAAAAGAAGAAATGATTATGGCAGGTAAAAATATAATAAATATTTTAAAGTAGTAATCAAAAACTGTCATTTTGATTGAATTAAAAATTATTATATAAAGAAAGATAAGAGTAATAAGAGAAAAAAGACAAATATACCCAAAGATCTCTCTTTCTTTACTAAAAAACATCCAAATTGCTATAATTATTCCTAAAAATAAGTAAAACAGTCCTCCCTTTTTCCAAGTAGCTGATACAAATACAGTTGGTTCTCTCTCTGTATAGACAACTTCAGCTCCATAACGGATTTCTAGTTGTCTTTGAATCACTTTTGTATCAATAAACAATTCACTCCATGGATGAGTTATAGAGTCCGGGAGCAGGTATATACCATTTAAGTTGGTAAAAAGTTTTGGCAAGATACTGTCATTCGTACTACTCAGATAATACTGAGATCTTTTGTCTACATTGAGACTCTTAAAATTCTCAATTGTAGTTTTTAAATGCGAGACAGTCACAGTTGATTTATCTTTCGATAATTCATACTTCTCTGAACGTTGCTCCTCTTGAGCAAAAAGATTCACCAGTGAAATTACCACTAGCAAAAAAGACAAAAATACTTTGTTTTTCATTAGCTTGATTTTTTAAAGAGAATTTAAATATATTAGTTAAATTTATTTATTTTTTCTTCAGATTACAACTTTCAAGGGTTTTAGTCAAATAGAAAACCAGCCCCAATTTCTTGGGGCTGGTTTGTGATAATATTTTAGTTTATTTGATTGCTGAGATTTTAACTTCAACGTATGGCTGTCTGTGTCCGTTCTTCTTCAAGTATCTACTCTTTTGCTTGTACTTAACTACTGTGACTGTAGGACGCTTACCGGCTTTCTGGAAGAGTGACTCTACCTTTGCTCCTGCGATATAAGGATTTCCGATAGTTGTATCTACTCCATTGTCTACTAGTAAGACCTTATCAAAGACGATTTTGTCGCCTGCGGTAAACTCTCCATCTAGCTTTTCTATCTTAAGGACGTCTCCGACAGCAACTTTGTACTGTTTTCCGCCTGTAAAAATAACGGCGAATTCCTTACTACCTTCTACTTCCTTTTTTGTTGTTTTTTTAGCTGTAGCCATATATTTTGTATATTATAGAAAGACCTATATACATAGGTTTCTACAGGACTCATAATACACAAAAGTTGGCAAAAATGCAAGACCCCACACCTATTTTGATTTTATTGAGCAAAGTAGGTGTGGGGTCAAGGGGCAAACGACATCAATTATTTGTTTTGTAATATTGGCAGTAAAAGGTATAATAAAATCTATATGATATCAAAGTACAATCATAAAGAGCTCAACTGGGTTGATCTAGAGGCACCCACAGATGAAGAGATTGAGTATATCATAGAGAAGTACCCTGTGCCCCTCAATATTAAAGAGAGGCTTTGCAGTAAAGAGAAGGAAGACAAGTTTGAGATGAATTACGACTTTATCTATGCTTCGATAGAGAACAAGATAACCTTCGTCGTCTGTGACCGTTTCGTCCTTAGTATCCATCAGGATCATATGCCAGCATTTACAACCTTCTCTAAAGAGCTTGAGATAGATATGGTCTCAATAGAGCAAATAAATAGCAACAAAATATTATTTGCCCATCTGTTGAAAAATTTATTCAAGAATAGAGAAAAGGAATTACTATCATACGATAATCAAGTAAGAAAGTTAAAATTAAAACTTGAAAAGAATAAGAAAAAGATAAAGAAGTTAACTATTTTTATAATATTATTAATCATTTCAACAATCATAGCTATATGGCTCTAAAAATATACAATACACTCACCCGTGAGAAAGAAGAATTCAAGCCAATCGTAGATGGCCAGGTTGGCTTATATACTTGTGGCCCGACGGTCTACAACTATGCTCACGTTGGTAACCTTCGAACTTATATTTTTGAAGATGTGCTTAAGCGTGTTTTAAACTACAACGACTACAAGGTAAAGCATGTTATGAATATCACGGATGTCGGACACTTAACTGGTGATAGAGACATGGGTGAAGATAAAATGGAAAGTGAGTCAAAGAAAGAAAATAAAAGTGCTTATGAGATAGCTCTGTTTTATACTGATAAGTTTAAAGAAGATTTAACCAGTCTTAATATCATTTACCCAGAAATCTTCTGCAAAGCAACTGACAATATAAAAGAACAGATAGAAATGATAAAGGTGCTTGAAGAAAAAGGCTTCACTTACAAGACAAGTGATGGTATATATTTTGACACTGAAAAAGTCGCCGACTATTCCAAGCTCTCACATCAAAACCTCGAAGCTCTTAAAGAAGGTGCTAGAGTGGAAGTAAATACTGAAAAGAAAAATCCGACAGACTTTGCTTTGTGGAAGTTCTCCCCTTCAAATACAAAAAGACAGATGGAGTGGGAAAGTCCTTGGGGTGTAGGATTCCCAGGCTGGCATATAGAATGCTCGGCTATGAGTATCAAATACTTGGGAGATCATTTTGATATACATGCTGGTGCAGTGGATTTTATAAATCTCCACCATACCAATGAGCTGGCTCAAAGTGAAGCTTATACAGGCAAAACTCCTTGGGTAAACTACTGGATGCATGGAGAATTCTTAAATCTTAAAGATGGAGAGAAAATGGCCAAGAGTACTGGCAACTTTCTGACTATCAAAAGTGAATTCATAGATAAGAATATCAATCCTCTTGTCTATCGCTATGCTACCTACTCTGTCCACTACAGAAAACAAATGGAGTGGAATGATGAGATAATAGGTGCCGCAATCAATGGCTATACGAACTTGGTAAATAGAGTTAGAGGCTTAGGTAAAGACATAGGTGAAGTGAATGGTGAACTCAAAGAAAGATTCATGGAAAGTATCAATGACGACCTCAATATGTCCAAAGCCATGGCTGTCGTCGGAGAAGTATTCAAATATGGAATATCCAATGAAGATAAGCTTGCGACAATACTAGACTTTGATAAAGTTCTAGGACTTGGACTAGATAATCTGAAAGAAGATTCTATTCCCGAAGAAGTAGAAGCTCTCGCTAAAGAGCGCCTAGAAGCTAGGAATAATAAAAACTGGGCTAAAAGTGACGAACTAAGAGATAAGATTAAAGATCTTGGATACGAAGCAAAAGATAAAGATAGAGAATATGAAATAATAAAAATTTAAAATAAAATGACTAGGTCTTGCCTAGTCATTTTATTTTATTAATTTTTTATTGCATCAAGTTCCAAGTAGAAGGTTGAGCCTTTCTCTGGTCCATCTGATTCTACCCAAACGCGGCCTTTATGTGCCTCTGATATCTGTTTGGCTAAGTATAAGCCCAGTCCTGTACCAGTAGCATTCATACGAGCTCCATCTCCACGGGCAAACTTTTGGAAGAGACTTTCTTTGATCTCTTCTGTCATACCCATACCCGTATCTTTCACACAGAAGATAACTTTACTATTCTTATTCCTGACTGATATATCTATACTGCCTTCTTTTGTATACTTAACAGAATTATCAACGAAGTTTATTATTATCTGTCTTATCTTTTCTTTATCTCCATTTACCATACAGAGTTTACTGTCGTCCTTCTCAAAACTTAATTTAAGGCCTTTCTTTTCTATGACCATGGTAAAATCTTTTGCTTCATCTTCTGCTACTTGAGACAAATCAAATGGAGCCATTTCAAACTTCATACCCCCTGACTCTATCTTTGTGACGTTGAGCAAGTCTTCAACAACGATAGTAAGATTCTTACTTGATTGGTACATACGATCGATAGCCTCCTTGGCTTCACTTCCGATATCTCCATAGTCACCATCGATAAGCATAGAAGCATAACCCTTAATAGCAGTTAAAGGACTGCGAAGCTGATGCGAGGCAAGTGATACGAACTCAGTCTTGAGTTTATCCAGACTCTTGAGCTTCTCATTGGCTTTACCTAAGTCACTGTTTGACTTCTCAAGCTCCTTATCAAGGATCTCTAACTTTTCTCTTTGCTTTACTTCCTCTCTTACACTCTTAATAAGAAGAGAGCCAACAGTTACAACAATGATGAACAAAATACCATTTATAATTCTTTCTTGAATTGTTATGGCCATTAAGGCTCGAATTAATATAAAAATCCACAAGATAAAGGTTATCAACTCTGTTGCAATAACCTTAACACTGAATAGATGGTATTGAATGATAGAATAGCAGGTCAAAATCAAAAATGGAATGACAAAAACAGCAGAGTAAGGAACATACATTGAATTATTAAAAAAGTTTGGTAGAACAAAATTAAATAAAATAATCAAGAAAAACATTAAGAAAGACCCATTAAGTATTAGTCTAGATTGCATCCTTTCTACTTCTTTATATTTTAAATA
>CAITEG010000033.1 GCA_903891365.1 uncultured bacterium | reverse complement strand
CTCACGTTTGCTTTCGAGGATATTTCGGCGACGGCCCGGCGCATCTTGGTGAATGCGGATGATTCCGCCGCTAGTGCCGATCTGGGATTCAACTTCTTCTTCTATCTCTCTTAATATACTAGATTCTAATTCTTCTCCAAATTCTAAATTTCCTCCTGGCAAATCCCAAGTTAAAGGCCTCGGGGAATTCTCGGATCTTTGTATCGTTAAAATATTTCTATTTTCATCATAAATAATTGCCTTTTGAGCTATTATTATTTTGTTATTATCGGTTTCCATAAAATTTATTATACTAATTTATAGATAGAATTTCTATCGTAATCTTAATTTACCTCCAAAAAATCTCCATCACTAATAATTTTTGTATTACCATCAATAACCTCTATGGCTGAATTATCATCTAACGCATATATTTTACTTTTTATGTCTTTGGTTGCCTCTAAAACATTTTCTTTTGTTCTTTTAGAAAAATGTGAATTATTGTAATGAGGAAGAACATAGAAATCAACAAATTTAATTCCATTCATATTCTCTGTTCTTTTTAGATCTTCTTTATATAATTTTTGTAATGTATTTAGTAGTAAATCTGGACTTAGTATCATACTACCCGCACTTACACCTACATATACTTTTGTCTTTAATAATTCTGGCAATATTTTCTCTAAACCAGATTTATCAACCCATTCCATCAAGTGGAATGTATTTCCACCTTCAAAAAATAAAACATCAGCTTCCATCAGTTGAGGTTCCCATATTTTTCTTTCAACAGCAGAAATATCTACTATACTTATTGATTTTAAATTTAAATTCTTTAGATCAATTAAATCTTTAATCAACCATTCTTTTTTGTCTCCCTGTTCTACATTTGATGCTGTTGGTATAAATGCTAAAGATATATCTTCTGGCTTTTTATTAACCAAATTAAAAAAGGATTTTTTAATAGCATCATTTGATATACCCCCAGAAGTCAATAATAATTTCATGAGTATATTATATATGATATTTAAAAAATGTCAGAATATAGCGTATCTCGTGCGGGATAATCTATCATGACTTGGCTGCCGAACAGGGACCACGAGTACGTTTCTCGAAGCTTACTAAAACAGACTCCTCCAGAGGACCTATTGTCTATCCTTATTTTCAAAGCTGCCAGACCTGGACTCGAACCAAGATAACCTCCTCCAGAGGGAGGTGTCCTACCATTAGACGATCTGGCAGCTTTACAAACAAGGATAACGACAATTTCTTAAAGAACCGGATAAAAAGTTAAGCAGTTCACTTTTCATTCCCACCACTACACGATCTGGCAAATATTGTATAACCCTCACATATTACCATAAAACACCAAAAATTCAATTGAAAGAACCGGTGGAATAAGGTAGAATAAAGTCTATGAATACAGATATTAAATATGAGCCTAGGCACATAACAACAGACGATATTAAAAATGGTTGTATGACTTTGACGGGTGGCGACGTAGAAGAGAATAAACTTTGTATGATACAAGAGGAATTCCGTGAAGGAATAGACAGTGTCAAAGAACTTGGACCATCGGTCACTTTCTATGGATCTGCAAGACTTGCTCAAGATCATCCAGAATGTATCAATGCCTACAACTTGGCTTATAGAATAGGTAAAGAACTCGGCTACGCAATAATATCCGGAGGAGGCGCAGGTATTATGGAAGCTGCAAACAAGGGAGGCAAAGAAGCCGGAGTAGAATCCATCGGTATGACAATCAGACTTCCTAAAGAGCAAGCAACAAATCCTTTTGTCACAAAAGAAGTACCTTTCCATTTCTTCTTCGCTAGACAAGTCTCGATGCAATACACGACCGAGGCTTGTGTATACTGCGCAGGAGGAATAGGAACACTATATGAATTCTTTGAGATGATGACTCACCTACAGACAGGCAAAATAGGACTAATACCTATAATCTTATACGGAACAGAATTCTGGAATCCAATTAAAAAGATGCTAGAAGAACAATTTGTAGAAAAATATAAAACAATATCACTTGCAGATCTAGATAGATTCATAGTCACTGATGATGTAGACCAGATACTGGAAGTGATAAGAGTGAGCAAGATGAGAGATGGAGCGGATGAGCTTAATTAGTGTAGAAAGTAGTATGTAGGAAGTAGTAAATATTAAAAGTAAAATGCCTTGGCGTCGCCAAGGCATTTTATATTTTTACATACTACATACTACTTTCTACTCTCTATTTCTTCTTATTCTTCTGACACGCTTTTATAAATGCTGTGAAAAGTGGGTGTGGAGAGAGAGGTCTCGCTTTGAATTCCGGGTGGAATTGAGTACCGAGGAAGAATGGATGCTTGCTAGCTGGAAGCTCAGCTATCTCACAAAGCTTACCATCAGGAGATACTCCTGAGAACACGAGCCCTGCCTTCTCCAATGCCTCTCTGTAAGCATTATTGACCTCGTAGCGGTGTCTATGACGCTCTGCGATAGAAATAGCTTTGTAGGCCTTTTCTGCGACTGTACCTTTCTTAAGAGTTGCGGGATATGAACCCAGACGCATACTACCACCTAAGTCTTTCTTCTCTATTTTGACCTTCTGGTCAGCCATAACATCGATGACTAAGTCCTTGGCATTTGGATTAACTTCTCTAGTATTCGCTTCTTTGATCCCTAAGACATTACGAGCATACTCGATGACGAGCAGCTGCATACCATAGCAAAGACCAAAGTAAGGGATATTGTTCTTACGAGCGTATTCTATCGTTTTTATTATTCCCTCTATACCTCTTGATCCGAATCCTCCTGGCACGATGATACCGTCATACTTTGAAAGTTCTTTTATTCTCTTTGGATCCTTTTCAAAATCCATCGATGATATCCAAGTCAGTGTCGGCTTGCTACCACATAGATAACCCGAGTACTTGATAGCTTCGATAACAGAGAGGTATGAATCCGAAAGAGTGAAGTCACCAGTATTGAAATACTTGCCGACGATAGCGATATTGAGTCCATTCTTCTTATTGTGAGCAGAGCTAGCAAACTTTTTCCATTTGGTTGAGCCTTCATTCATTGCAGGACCGCAAGTCATACCGACAGTATCACAGATCATATCACCAAGTCCTTCCTTCTCGAAATTGACCGGTATGTCGTAGATACTATCTACATCTGGAGCTGAGATGATGTGGTCGACGGGGACGTTGCAGAACATAGAAATCTTTTCTTTTCTTTTATCATCGAGAGATACTTTACTACGGGCGACGATAATATCCGGCTGGATTCCTGAAGCATTCAGTGTCCTAACAGCATACTGTGTAGGCTTGGTCTTCATCTCTCCAACTTTTGAAGGTATAGGTAGGTAGGAAACCATTACGAAGAAAACTTCTTTATGATGCTTGATCTTCATCATACGAGCAGCTTCAAGGAAAAGCATATTCTGATATTCACCGACAGTTCCACCGATTTCTATGATGACGACGTCAGCCCCTGCTTTATCACGAGCAAGCTCAATACGACGAATAACTTCAAGAGGAATATGAGGAACAACTTCTACACATTTACCAGCATACTCCAAGTTTCTCTCACTCTCGATAACGCTTTGGTATACGCGTCCGGTCGTCATATAATTCGTGCGGGAAAGATTTACCCCTAGAAAGCGTTCATAGTTACCCATGTCTTGGTCGGTCTCATCTCCATCATCAAGAACAAAGACTTCTCCATGCTCTGTCGGATTCATAGTCCCTGCATCGATATTTATATATGGGTCTATCTTAATAGCCGTAACAGTTTGGCCACGGTCCGAAAGAATACGAGCGATAGATGAAGCAGTTATCCCCTTTCCGACTCCTGATATGACACCTCCAACTACAAAGATATACTTACAGTTAGAATTTTTACTCTCTAGCTTTTTTTTCTCTTCTTCTTTCATATTTTATTTTCTTAGAAATCTATTAATAGCAAAGAAGCTTGAGATGCTTCCAAGCAAGACACCAGAACCAAGCATGATAACGAACAACTGTAAGAAGTTAGACTTGTAGTATTGATATAGATTGAGGCCTATAAAGTCTGTCATATGATTCCCGAGCCAGATAGAAATAGGGATGAAAAGAAGAATCGAGAGGAACGCCGAGCAGATACCGACTAGAATTCCTGACACGATGAATGGACCTTGGACATACTTGTGCCCTGCTCCAACGAGCTTCATAACACTGATTTCATCACGAGACATATAGATGATAAGTCTTATCGTATTGTAAGTAATGATAATAGAAATAATGATAAGGACGAGAGAGACAGCAAAGCCAAGACTTCGAGCTCCATTTATAATAGAAGTAAGTCTGTCGATGATTAGCTTGTTCTGATTGTAGTCTATCTTGTCGATGATAGTGAGTGCCCCTTTGGACAAAGCGTTGTCACTTTCAAAATACTTCGAAATACTTTCGTATTGGGAAGGTTCGTTCGCTTTAATATTGAGTGATGCTCCTAGTGGATTACTACTAAGCTCATCGAGAGCTTGGAGAGTTAGGTAATCACCTGCATGCTTGTCTTTGAAGTTTGAAAGTGCGTCAGCAGCTGAAGTATAAGTAATGTTTTTAACTTCTGGTAATTTATTCAAAGAGTCTTCTACTTTTTGGATAGCGACTTCTTCTGCTCCTGGGATGAAGTACACCGTGACGTCTACTTTATTCTTAATATCTGAAAGTGATTGATTGAGAGATGCTTGGACGAAGATAAGTGAGGTAATAACAAAAAGAGTTATCGTCATGATAAGAATACTTGCTATCGACGTGAAGCCACTTCGTACGAAATTATTCCAACCTGTTCTTATTATTCTTTTTGCGTGTATTAACATATAAGTTTATTTTAGCATATATTTACCTTGTTTATCATCTCTTATGACACGGCCATTCTCAAGAGTTATAACACGCTTTTTGATACCATCTACTAAGCTTTTATTGTGAGTAGTGAGGATAACTGTCGTACCTAGATCATTAATCTTCTTCAGAATATTTATGACTTCAATAGCGTTGCCAGGATCAAGGTTACCTGTCGGTTCATCGGCAATGATAATCTCCGGCTGAGTGATGATAGCACGAGCAATAGCTAGACGCTGCTTCTCTCCGCCTGAGAGCTGGTGCGGAAAGTGGAAAGCTCTATTCGTAAGATCTACAAGCTCAAGGACGTGAGGAACGTCTTCCATGATCTCTTCGTCAGTCTTTCCTGTTGATTCCATAGCAAAAGCGATATTCTCATAAGCTGTTCTTCCCGGAAGAAGACGAAAATCTTGAAAAACAACTCCTATCTTGCGACGGAAGTTCATTAAATCCTTCTTGGATAATTTATGTATATCTGTAGACTCAAAAGAAACGGTTCCAGTAGTCGGAGCTTCTTCTGCGAGGATTAATTTTGTTAGAGTTGTCTTACCTGCACCTGAATGCCCTACAATAGATACGAATTCCCCAGGAGCGATGGATATCGTGACGTCCTCTAAGGAAGCATTATCTTTGTATTTTTTTGTAACATTATCAAAGTAAATCATTTATCTTATAATTTTATCACAATTTAGCTTCTGCTTCAATGAAAGGCTCTATCACGCCATCTTCGAGCACGGCGTCAACATTGCTAACTTCAACTCCTGTCCTATGGTCCTTCACCATCTTGTAAGGATGAAGCACATATGAACGGATTTGACTTCCCCACTCTATCTCGGTCGTCTTCGTCGGTGAAAGTCCAGCCTTTTCTTTAAGCTTGTCTTCTTCTCTTTTCTTATAAAGCTTCCCTTTTAGGATTTCTACTGCTTTTTCACGATTCTGCTCTTGAGAACGCTCGGTGGTGACGTGAACAGAAAGGTTCGTCGGCAAGTGAATAATCCTAACTGCAGTCTCCCTCTTGTTCACATTCTGACCACCAGGACCACCTGACTTTGAGAATTCAATTCTTAAATCTTCGGGAGGAATTTCTATAGCTTTATCATCCTTCTCAAGCTTTGGAACAACTTCAACTAAAGAAAAAGATGTATGCCGAAGAGACTTCGCATTAAATGGAGAGATGCGGACAAGACGATGAACACCCGACTCGTTCTTGAGAGTGCCGTATGCACCCTTACCACTTACTTCTAAGGAAATGTTGCGGTAGCCACCGACGTCATTCTTGTTCTCATGCAGAAGAACTACTTGCCAACCTTTTCTTTCTATATATTTTAAATACATATGAAGAAGCATGCTGGAAAAGTCTTCAGCATCGTCGCCTCCAGCACCAGAGAGAATAGAAAGTATGGCACTGCCTTTGTCGTACTTCTCGGCGCCAAGAAGTTCATCTTTCAGCTCCCCTATTCTTCTGATGATACTTTGAGCTTTAACTTTATCTTCCCAGAAATTACCCAAGGTCATCTCCTCTTCGAGCTTCTCTATCTCTTTCTTAATTTCTTCTTTATCTTTTTCCATTTTATTTTTTAATATATTTCATCTTTACCAACTCAATCCTATAGGTTTGAGTTGGTAAAATCTATTTTTCTAAATTGTGTTCGGGTTTGAAATACTTTTTAGGTAAGATTTTGAAATAATCATCGATATATGGATGCATCATATCGCAAGCCACAAAAGATATAACGACTTCCTTATTATTATTCCTGTATTTATTTAAAGTTTTATTCTTTTTCATTTCTGCCACCATCTTCTCTATCATCGCTAGTTGCATACCTGTCGAAGGACCAACAAAGAGCCCAAGTCTTATAAGGGCTAGACTTCTTTCGTAAGCAGAGACAGCGTCGATAGGGATAACTTTATCCACTATGTCATACCAAGGAATACCAAGCTTGAGGATGGCTTCATCTACACGAGGCCCCGGTATAGAAGAGCCCTTCTTTATAGAAGTCCCAGCTACATAAATATTCTTATTCTTAGACTTCAGATATGAACCTGCTCCATAGATAGTACCCGCGGTACCGATAGTAGAAGCAAAAATGGTGAGCTTGTCGCCTAGTTGCTCCCAAAGCTCTTTCGCTACGTACTCTTCAGAAGCACTTGTATTACCAGGATTTATATACTGGTTTAGATTGTGCCAACCTTTCTTCTTCCCTAGTTGCTTGGCTTCATAAACCCCACCCATATTACTATGGACGTCAGGACTTCGAGGACCATGAGAAATCATAAGATCAGCTCCCACTAACTTAAGAAGACGCTTCTTGTGCTCTGGCACATCGGGAGTGATGATCGCATGCAGATTTGGTATACCAAAATGACGAGATAGTATCGCAAGAGAAAGAACGGTATTCCCAGAAGAATACTCAACGAGATGCTTTGTATTCTTTAAAGTCTTCTGGTCAATACCCTTCAGCATTTGCCAAGAAGGCATAGACTTTATATTCCCTAGCGGAACGAACTGCATAAGCTTCACAAAAATTCTAACTCCATCTCCCCTAAACTTATTGAGAGCTGGTGGAAGTTCTACCAAAGGAGTCATACCGAGAGATCCAGGTGTGAGAAAATCTATCATTGCACTTTTTCCTTCAAAAACTTTTTTATTATTGCTCATTTTTAATTTATTAATTAATATGAGTCCCTATTAAACAAGACTCGAACCCATTTTAGCAAGAATCAATGAGAATATCTACCAAGCTAATCTTACGCTTCACTTTTGCCTTTTCCTTAATCTCTCTACACCGCTCTACTAATGTATCAATTCTAAAATGCGGACTCGGCTTTGCGAAACTACTTTCTGGGACAAGGATTCGCAAAACCTCGACTAATTTTTCTTAATTTCGCCAAGATTTCGTTTTGGTTTCCGCGGGCAGGCAGGGTCTGGGAGGGAATGCCCAAAATACAGAAATTCAAAAATACAAAATCGATAGCCTCGGTAAAATGTGATATTTATTGTTTATTGATTATCTAGTGTTTAAGTAGCACCATCGGCATTCGCCTCAGGCATTACCGCTATGGCTACTCGCTCCTAGGTGCTTATGAGCTACATATCAAACGGCTCAAATACAGGGGGAATGAGCCGTTTGGTATTTCGCGCCTCTTGGGGAGAGGAAGTTTCCTCTCCCCGGGTCGGACTTACACTCATTCTATCTATTTGTCACAGGATTACCTG
>CAITEG010000032.1 GCA_903891365.1 uncultured bacterium | reverse complement strand
TACCCACATTGCTGGCGCTGTAAGACGGCTCTCATATACTATGCTCGTGATTCTTGGTATATCAGGATGTCTTCTTTGAAAGATAAATTAGTAAAAGAGAATGAAGGTATCAACTGGGAACCAGCATATATTAAAGAAGGACGCTTCGGAGAGTGGCTCAAGGATATAAAAGATTGGGCTATTTCTCGTGAGAGATACTGGGGCACACCTCTTCCTGTCTGGACTTGTGATAAATGTGAAAAGAGAGAAGTATTAGGAAGTATTGAGGATTTAAAATCTAAAGCAAAGAAATCAAATAATAAATATTTTGTAATGCGTCATGGTGAAGCCGAGAATAATATCGGTGATGTTATAAGTACTTCGTTTGAGAGTAATGCTCATCTGACAGAGAAAGATAGAGAACAAGTGAAAGAATCAGCCGAAGGACTTAAGGACAAGAATATTGATCTTATCATAAGTTCACCAATTCTTCGTGCGAAGGAGACCACCGGGATAATAGTAAATACTTTAGGTATGGATAAAGACTCTGTTATTTTTAATGATTCTTTGAGAGAGATGGTACTTCCTGACTATGAAGGGAAGACTTGGAAGGAGTATCATACAGAATTTCCAAACGTAGTTGATCATTTTTATAAAACCCGTGAAGGGAATGAATCTTGGAATGATATAAAGAAAAGAACAATGGAACTTCTTCATGAGCTTGAGGAGAAGTACGAAGGTAAGAATATTCTCCTATCTACTCACGGTGGTCCATGCTGGCTAGCGATAGCAGGTACAGAAGGTCTTAACTCGCAAGAGGCTTTGGACATGATACATAATTTCAATTATTTGAAAAATGCTGAAGTCAGAGAACTCGACTATACTCCTATTCCACACAATGAGAATTATGAACTTGATTTACATAAACCATTTATCGATGAAGTAAAACTAGTATGTGACTGCGGAGGAAACCTTAAAAGAGAAAAAGAAGTTATGGATGTCTGGCTCGACTCAGGGACGATGCCTTTCTCACAAGATCATTACCCATTTGAGAACAAAGACTTGATAGAAAAAGGAGGTGGATATCCTGCTGACTTTATCAGTGAGGCTATTGACCAGACTCGTGGATGGTTCTATACACTTCATGCTGTAGGAATTCTTATGGGTAAGGGTAAAGCTTACAAGAATGTTATTTGCTTGGGGCACTTGCTTGATGCGAATGGAAAGAAGATGAGTAAATCACTCGGTAATATTGTAGACCCTATCTCTATGATGGATAAGTATGGAGTAGATACCTTGCGTTTGTGGATGTACAGTGTGAATCAGCCTGGAGAGCCAAAGAGTTTCGACGAGAAAACGGTCAGTGAACTTCATAGTAAAGTTTTCAATCTACTTTACAACGTCTTAGCTTTCTATGAACTTTATAGAGATAAGGGAGTAGAAAGTAGTATGGAGAAAGTAGAAAGTAAAAATATTTTAGACCAGTGGATTGTATCTAGATTAAATGAACTTCTAAACACAACAACAAATAATTTGGATGTTTATAAACTTCTAGAACCAGTTCGTGCATTACGCGAATTTATGGATGATCTTTCTAC
>CAITEG010000031.1 GCA_903891365.1 uncultured bacterium | reverse complement strand
TGTCCAATTTTTTCTCACTAGCATGTTATTATTATCAATGATTTGATAGACAGTATATCCTGAAGGCAATATACCTATCATTCCTACGGTGATTCTGTTTTGCTGGAAGAGGGAAAGGTCTCTTGATACATCCATATTATCTGATAGTTTAATTCTCTTTAAATACTCATTTACAATATCAACCAAACTTGTGTCAATCTGAGGTTTCAACGCATCCATTTGTGCTTGGATATTCTTATTGTAGTCAGTAGAGCCTCTTGCAAAATAGAAGCTGATGAATTGTTAATAAATCAAAAACCATCACGGATTATATCCTTTTTTCTCAAAAATACCTGATTTGACTATTCTTGTGTCAAAAAAGTGTGTAACTTTCCTGTAGTTCTATATTTAAAATAGTTTTTAAAGTCTTTGCAACTATCTCTATACTATCATGTTATACAGAGTTTTACATGTCAGAGCTATAACAGCGAACATAATGTGCAGTTTTACCTTCTTGTGACCTTTAACGAATATATTCTCCAATCCATAATTGTCCTTTAATTCAGAGTTGGCTCTTTCAGCTGAAGTCCTTTCGTTGTATCTGATTTTTTTTGCAGGCTCAAATTCGACTTTTTCTCCTCTTCTTGGATTATTGTCTATAACTGGAACATGATTAAGGCTTTTGGAAAATGCGTATATTTCTGGAGCATCATATGCAGAATCCATTACATCATAAAAATTTATAACTCTTTCATTGCTCATTTGCATAAGAGGAATAGCTACCTGACTGTCATGAACAGATGCCGATGTTACAATAGCGCTCAAAGGAACTCCGGAATCTGAAACATCCAAGTGCAGTTTATGTCCTTTCCATGTATAAGCTTTGCCATTGGAATTCTTCTTTGTACCCCAATCGCATCCTACAGGTAAGTCTGATAAGTTCCCATCAAGTGTTCTTTTGTCCTGCAGCTCAAGCCTTCTTGGTACTTTCTCTACTATTGTTCCTTTGACAGGGCGACCTCTTTTCTTTTTACTCTTTTCTCCATGTTTGTTTTTCCTGCAGGGCTTTTCCCTAGACTCAACTGAGGTAGCATCCTTGCTTGCATGTCCAACTATTTTGTCGGCTTGATGTTCCTTAATTACCGCTTCATGTACTTTATCGCCAAGATCAGTCTCAGAAAATGCATTGAATGCTCTTGAAAATGTAGATTCTGATGGGATATGTCCCGTGCTTTCCCATCCGCAAAGCCTTCTTAGTATCGGAGAATTCTGAAGATTATCCAGAAGTGTTCTTGTCTTGACAAACTCGAATATTGGCTTGGCTAGGAAACTCTTGATTATCGCTTCCCTATCATGAGGCTTGCAGCCGACTCCTTTCCATGCAAAAGACGCTGTGTATCTTTTTATGTCGATTAGCTCTATTGCCCTTATGAATTCTTTATGTTTCGCAGTTAGCTCTCCTAAAACTTCTTCAAGCTCTGGAAAAAGATAGTATTGTATGTTATAAAACATATCAGGAAGTTGTATCATTTTATAATCCTCTTTGTTTTATCTTAAGTCAATAATTACAAAGATATTATAGTATACGACTTCCTGTTTTTAAAGACTGTTTTGTGTCTGTTTATCAACAATTAATTCAGAGTTTTGCAAGAGGCTCAATAAACAAAGTTTAAAACAAGGCTAAACTCCTTTAACGATGACATAGCCAAAACAAATATATAAATCGTTCTAGGATTTCTGAAGC
>CAITEG010000030.1 GCA_903891365.1 uncultured bacterium | reverse complement strand
CCCTCCATAGTAGAAATCATAAGCAAGTCCTCCAAAGGTATAATCTATATTATTTATAGTTATAGTTGAGCCTCCAACATCTGGGTTCATTTTTGGTACTGACTTTATAAAGCCAATGTTGAAAAGTGTCGCCAAGACTTCAGGCCTATCAGATATAGGATACCCCGCATTCTGCCACTGTGCCATTATTTCTTTCAAGTATAATGCAGTGTAAAGGTATGAGTAGTAGTGATCGTGACTATTTGTAAATCTAGCAAGTCTCTCGACATCTATATCTGCGACAGTATTGTAGTCTAAAATATTTTCATATTGTTCTCCTAAGTAAAAAGGACTAGTCTTATCTTTAAGATTATCCTCTATCTGTTTAGCTGTCTCCATTTTTATACCTGAGATACCATAAGAGAATTGAGTATAAGTTCCTAGTATTTTTAATGGCTCAAAAAACTTTTTAAAAGATTCTCTATTTGAAGTGAAAAATCGCAATTGTTCAGGAATGATACTAGCTACAATAACACGAGAAGGTACCCCCGTTTCACTACTGACTCTTTGTATCAAGTCATTGTCTTTGACTATTCCATCTTTTAAACTTATCCATTCAGAAGAACTTACCCATTCACTTTCTTTTATATTTTTATCATTTGATTGAGCAATATTTATACGTGAAGCTGTATCTTTAACTGCACGATAAAATGAATTCCTAGAATCGATACTTCCCTTCACATCAGTTAAGTGAAGTCTCATCGCGACAAAGACAGAGGTAAAAAGGAATCCTATAATTGCAAAGAAGTATAGAAAAAATCTAAAAATATTTAGAGTGAGTTTCTTTAGTGTCATATACTTTTATCTTTTACTTAGTATCGTCTTCTTGTATGTGTCCAAGTGGTTGAGAGCCTCGCCTGTGCCTTTAGCAACGCAAAGTAGTGGTTCATCGGCAACTCGAGCTTTAACTCCTGTACGTCTATATATAAGCTCTGAGAGGTTGCGTAATTGCGAAGAGCCTCCAGTCATAATGATTCCATCGTCTATAATATCAGCTGAGAGTTCAGGTGGGGTAAGAGAGAGGACTTCTTTGATAGCACCTATCATCATACGAAGTTCTTTGTCTATCGCGCGCACTATTTCATTGGTAGAGATTTGAGCTGTTCGAGGAAGACCTTGGATAAAGTCACGCCCTTTGATAGTGATAGTGAGTTCCTCTTCAAGTGGTATAGCCGCACCAATCTTTATCTTTATAGCTTCAGCAGTTCTGTCGCCGATAGCCAAGTTAAAAGTCTTCTTTATATAGTCAGCAATAGCGAGGTCAATCTTGTCTCCTGCACATTTTACAGAAGTTGAAGCCACGATACCTCCCAAAGCGATGACCGCTACATCTGTCGTCCCTCCTCCGATATCCATTATCATATGACCTTTCGATTCGTGTATAGGTATACCTGCACCGATAGCTGCCAAGATAGGCTCCTTCACCACATAAGCATTCGAAGCTCCAGCTTTCACCGCCGCTTCAACAACAGCACGACGCTCTGTAGAAGTGATACCTGCAGGCACGGAAACCATCACATCTGGTTTGAATAAATTATATTTACCGAGAGTCTTTGTTATAAAGTAGCGAAGCATAGCTTCTGTGACTCGATAGTCAGCTATGACTCCATCCTTCATCGGGCGGTAGACGATAATACTCTCTGGCGTCTTACCTATCATCTCTTTAGCTTCAAGCCCGATAGCAAGAATAGTGTTATCTTGTTCAGAAACAGCTACAACAGAAGGTTCATTGAGGACAACTCCTTTCCCCGGCAAATAGACGAGAGTGTTTGCAGTCCCTAAATCAATCCCTAGTTTTTTTGAAAAAATTGCCATATAAGTCTTTAGTAGATACAACTATAACACAAAACCCTAATGTTTAAAATATAGTATTTTATGCTACCATATAAGTATGTATATAGTAACGGTCATCCCAATACAAAAAGGATTTCAAAGAGAAAACCTTTCTTATTTCTCTCCTACCGAGATTGAGCTAGGGAGCATCGTCTCCGTACCGCTCCGATCTAAATCCATCGATGGTATCGTTATCGATATAGAGAATGCTCGTGACCAAAAGTACGATTTAAAGAAAGCGGACTTTCAATTGAAAAAAGTTATCAGCGTCAAAGGACCATCCCCTTTCTCTTCTGACTTTTTTAATGCCTGCGAAAAAATGAAGGACTACACCGTCAGTAATACTGGCACTATCATCAAGTCACTCATGCCTTCTATTTTTTTAGAAAATTTAAAAAGCTTAAACTCAGTTATTAAAAAAGAAAATGAAGAAGATGAAAGTTTAAAGAAAAATCTAAAACAAGAGAAATTAATTTTCCAAGCGCTCTCCGACGACAGGCTCTCTTGGTATAGAACTTTGATACGAGAAGCTTTCGCAAAGAAGGAGTCCATCTTTATCTGTGTCCCTACCCGTTTTGACATAGAGCAGCTAAAGAATGAGCTCACTAAAGGCATCAGTCAGTATGTCTTCTCTTTCCATTCTGATTTAGGGAAAAAAGTTCTTATAAATACTTATAATTCCTGTATCAGTGAACCTCACCCCGTTTTAGTGATCGGGACTGGTATGTTCCTCTCTATACCAAGAAGTGATATCAAGACTCTCATCATAGAGCACGAGAGTTCAGATGCTTACAAACAGTATGCTCGCCCTTTTATAGATATCAGAAGTTTTGCCGAAATACTTTCTTCTATTTCAAAAGTAAAATTAATTTTTGGAGATACTCTTCTTCGTCCTGATACTTTATACAGACATGACAGTGGAGAGCTCGGTGAAGTCGCTTCACCTCTTTTCCGTTTACCACAAGCAGAACGTCAACTAGTAGTAGATATGAAAGAAGAAGTTGATGAAAAAGGATCTAAAACTTTTAGCGTTCTTTCTGGCACAACAAAGAAGATGATCTCTTATGCCCTTGAACACAGTGAGTCCGTCCTACTTTTCACTATCCGTAAAGGACTTGCGGGTGTCACAGTTTGCCACGACTGCGGAAATACTATACTTTGTCCAAACTGTTCTACTCCTGTCGTCTTGTATGGTTCAAAACAAAGGAATGCTACCAAAATAGTGAGCTCACGTATTTTTATGTGCAATAAGTGCGGACATAAAGAGACAACAGAGGTCAGATGCACACAGTGCCAAAGTTGGAATCTAACTCCTCTCGGTATCGGCACTGATAGAGTCTACGAAGAAGTCACAAAGATTTATCCAAATGCCAAAATTATTCAAATGGACAAAGAGAACGTCAGCACAGAAAAAGAAGCCAAAGATAAAATGGTGGAATTCTATAAAACTCCCGGCTGTATTCTTATCGGCACAGAAATGGTCTTCTCTTATATCAATACTGAAGTCACACATAGTGCTATCATCTCTCTCGATGGGTTACTCTCTATTCCAAGTTTTAATATCACGCAAAAAATTCTCCATATTATGGAGAAACTCCACGAGATAACAAAACGTAATCTCATAATACAGACGAGGTCACCAGAGAATCCTATCCTTGAGCATATAATGAATGGAAATGTCTTGCCTCTTTATCGTGAAGATTTGAAAGAGAGGAAACAATTCGGCTACCCACCATTCAAAAGACTTATCAAAATAACTTTCATGGGATCCGGAAGTGATACAGAAAAAGCTAGAACTTTCATCGACAAATATTTAGGTGGATACGAGCCACAAGTCTTCAGTGCTTTCATCGGCAAAGTGAAAGGCCAATACGTCACCAATACTGTCATTAAGATAGACCCAAACCTCTGGCCTCTTATCACCGATGATAAGAAGATAGTTAGTGAACATCTCAAAGAAAACCTTTATCGTCTTTCCCCTTCATTCTCCATAAACGTAGACCCTGAAGACCTCTTGTAAATATAGTGAAGTCCGACTTCACTATATTTAGTCTAAATTAACCCCTAATATCTGAGACTCATCAAAATTTTTCAACCAGCGGACCACCTCTTTCTTAAATTTCTTTTCATCACCTATTCTAGATAAAATAAAATCTTTATTAATCAATGAAGGAAAATTTTTCTGCCCTGTATAATCCATATAGCTACTCCATCTATACGAATCAAGGAATTCTATAGCTCCCATATAATCTTTGATTTTCTTTTCTCTCCATTCATGAAATTTAAAATCAAGAGGATTCAAATGTAGATACAACGGCAGATACATTAAATGTGAATCATTTTTGATACAGACTGACTTAAATCTTCCCTGAAACAAAGCACCTGTTCTTTCATATTTTTTATTAAAATAATTAGTATATCCAGTCCCAAGTTTTCTCATAAATTCTGTAATTCCATTTTCTACCTTTTGCCTTACTATTAGATGAAAGTGATTATTCATCATACAAAAAGCCAGAATCTCCACCACTACTTTTCTTGGTTTTCTCTCAATTTCTGGAAGTCCGACTTCCAGAAATTTTGATTTTTTACTAGACAAGATATCATTTAGATTTGGAGCTGGGTTACTATCATTAAACTCAAATAAATCATGAATAAAACGGATGCGATCTTCATCGTCCATAAAAATATCGCGTTTATCTACTCCCCTATTATAAATATGATAAATTTGTCCTTGAACTAAGTTTTCTTTTCTTAATGACATAAACATATTATATAATATATTCTAAATATCTGGAAGTCCGACTTCCAGATATTAGTTGACAAAGAGGCAGATAAGCTGTAGATTGAAGAAAAAAATTTCATAATTTTATTTAATAAATTACTACCATGAAAAACAGTACATTGAATAGCCTTCCTTCTCCTATCCCGAGTGAACTTAAAAACCTTTTCTGTATTCTTGATGAATATGGAGCTCTTGGTAAGAATCCAAAAACTCATCCAAGCTGGGAAGAGCTTATAAAATTATTACAAGCAAAATACCGTTCAATTGCCGGGATAATGATTTTCTCTTATCACTCCGAAGGCCGAACTTCTTTTTGCTTCATGTTGTATCCAGTCGGACCCATAAACAAAGGAGATGGATTAATTCTCGACAATAAGTTTCAAGAGCTCGTTGAGGTCTTCAAAATTCATGCAGGAAGAACATTCGAAGAATTTGTAGCTATCAGGTAAATCACCCGTATTATAGACAAACCCGTTTATAATACGGGTTTTCTATTTATACTATTGCTTCCCAGATAAAGATATGTTACTATAAGCCCCATATGATTACAGTAATTGAAGTAAAAAAGAATACAAACGAGAGCAATATGAACCTCGTCAGAAGATTCACTCGCAAAGTGCAAGAATCTGGAATTATTCAAAAGGTTAAAAGTAAGCGCTACAACGAAAGAGCAGAATCAAAAGTTAAAACAAAGATTGCTACTCTAAAGAGAATTAACCGTAAGAAAGTTCAAGAAAAATTACAGAAACTAGGAAAAGCCCCTGTAGATGTAAAGCGCGGACGTCGTTAATCAAATATGAAAGATAGTGACAACATTACAATCAAAAATTCTACAAAAGGCAAGCTTCCACGCTTGCCTTTTGTTTGTATAAAAGAGGCAGTCTTGGGTAAAGAATATGAATTGGGCGTCAGCTTTGTATCTCCTAAGAGACAAAGAGAGATAAACAGAACATATCGCCAGATAGACAAGACGACAAATATCCTCTCCTTCCCACTAGATGAAAATTCGGGAGATATAAGCTTTGACTTAATCAAGGTCAAAAAGGATGCTCCTCTCTTTGACATGACTTATACAAACTTCTTAAAATATTTATTTATCCATGGACTCTTGCATTTGAAAGGATACGATCATAGTGCTATAATGGAAAGACAAGAAAAGAAATTTCTAAAAATGTTTTCTTAAAATAAATAATGAGCAAAAACAATATCAATGTTGGCATAGATATAGGAACCCATACTACGAAAGTAGTAGTGACTGGTGTAAACAAGGAGAATAATTCCCCATGCTTACTTGCTACTGGCTTTGCTGAAACAAACGGTATGAGACTCGGCTATATTACCAACACTGATCTCGTGGGAGAAAGTGTCCGTAAGGCTGTCACTCAAGCTGAAGGTCCACTCGGTTTTAAAATTCGTAAAGCTTATGTCTCCATCGGAGGTATAAGTCTCTCTTCATGTATTGCTACTGGGTCCGTCATCATTTCAAAAGCAGACCAAGAAATAACAAGCTTAGATATTTCAAAAGTATTAGCCAACAGTGAAGAAGCTCTAGATGTCACAAATAAAAAAGTGATACACTCTTTCCCTATATCATACAAGTTAGATGGCAAAGAACTTTATGGACGCCCAGATGGTATGCATGGTATCAAGCTTGAAGTTAGAACTTTGTTCATAACTTGCCTCAAACAAAACCTAGAAGACCTTATAACAGCGCTTGCTTTTGCAAATATAGAGGCTATCGATGTTATAGCTTCGCCTATCGCATGCTCTAGTATTCTTTTAAATACAAAGCAAAAAACCGCGGGATGTGCTCTTCTTGATATCGGAGCTGAAACGGTTTCTATGTCTGTCTTTGAGAACAACCTTCTCATCTCTTCACAAATTTTCCCTATCGGTAGTATGGACATTACAAAAGACATAGCTCTTGGATTCAAAATATCTCTCGAAGAAGCAGAGAGTGTAAAGCTCGGCAGTGTTCTTGGAGGAGATTATCCAAAAAAGAAAGTGGATGAAATCATAGAAGCTCGCCTTGGTGATATTTTTGAACTTGCGGAAAATCATTTGAAGAGAATAAAGAGAAGTGGTTTACTTCCAGCTGGTGTTATCATCACCGGTGGAGGCGCAAATATTGCTCGCATAGAAGAACTCGTAAAAAAGCAGTTAAACCTTCCTGCAAAAGTTGGACCTATCGATACAACCATCAATAATAAATTTAAAATAAAAGATTCTTCTTGGTATACAGCATACGGACTTGCTCTTTCGACAACTCCTCAAAATATGCCCAGCAGCAATACGACTAGAGAGAATATAAAAGAAGTAAAAACATTTTTCAAATCTATTTTTAAACAACTTTTACCATAAAATTTTAATATTCCGACACTTTTAAAGCAAACAGTCAAATGTTTGCTTTTTATAATTTTCTGGTATTATGTATGGAGTAAATTTATTATTAATCAGATACTTCCCT
>CAITEG010000029.1 GCA_903891365.1 uncultured bacterium | reverse complement strand
TCAAGAGCCCAGACTTCCATTTCTCCGAATCTCTGTCCTCCACCTTGAGCTTTACCGCCCAAAGGCTGTTGAGTAATAAGAGAGTAAGGACCAATCGAACGCATATGGATCTTGTCTTCCACCATGTGGTGAAGTTTCAACATATACATATAACCAATTGCAATATCTTGTTCGAAAGCTTCGCCTGTGCGTCCATCGAAAAGTTTTACCTTACCATTTTCTGGAACACCTGCTTTTTTTAATTCTTCTTTTATTTCCTCGTGTTTAGCACCTAAGAATGGAGGAACGATAGCTTGATAACCAAGAGTGTTTGCGGCCATACCTAAATGCATTTCTAATATCTGCCCCAAGTTCATACGAGAAGGGACACCGAGCGGTGAAAGTATAATATCTACTGGAGTACCGTCTGCCATATAAGGCATGTCTTCTTCTGGAAGAATAGTAGAGATAACTCCTTTGTTTCCATGTCTTCCAGAAAGTTTATCTCCAACTGAAATATTTCTAATTTGCGCAACTTCGATTACAATTTTCTTAATTATCCCTGCCTCTAAAGTATGCCCAAGATCGCGAGAGAAAATTTTCACTCCGACGATACGTCCACGTTTGCCGTGCTCCACCCTCAAGCTTGTGTCTTTCACATCACGAGCCTTATCAGCAAAGATAGAACGGAGTAATCTCTCTTCTGGAGTAAGTTCAGTCTCTCCTTTCGGGGTAATCTTCCCTACTAGAATGTCGTTTTCTCTAACTTCTGCCCCAATACGCACAATACCGTCTTCATCAAGATCTTTTAATTTCAATTCTCCAACATTTGGGATATCACGAGTAGTGATTTCAGGTCCAAGCTTGGTATCACGAACAGTACAAATAAATTCTTCAATATAGACTGAAGTAAATTTACTCTTTTTTACCAAACGTTCAGAAACAATAATAGCGTCTTCGTAGTTTGAGCCAGACCATGACAAAAAGGCGACAAAAATATTTTGTCCAAGAGAAATCTGTCCGCCGACGGTGCTAGTGGTGTCTGCCAAGATATCTCCCTTTTTTACCTTGTCACCCACATTTGATATCGGACGCTGATGAAAAACAGAAAAGTTGTTGTTTCTCAAATAATTCACCAATTGATAAGTCTTTTCATTTTTACCTTTTACTATTATTTTCTTTGCATCTAAATATGAAACTACTCCATCTTCTTCTGCGATTACCAATCTTCCTGAATCCCTAGAAGCTAACTCTTCTACCCCAGTAGCCACAAGCGGAGCTTCTGGCAACACACAAGGCACAGCCTGCTTCTGCATGTTTGATCCCATGAGTGCTCTGTTTGCATCATTGTGTTCTAGAAATGGAATCAGAGATGTGGCAATAGAGAATGCTTGATTGGCAGCGACATCAATAAAATCAACTTGGTTGCGAGGAATTGTACCTGGCTCTGTTTTCACTCTTGCCTCCACTTTCTCTTCTGTTATTTTCCCATTTTCATCGTAAGGAATACCGGCATGAGCAATGTTGTATTTTTCTTCTTCAAGCGCATTTAGATAAACCATCTCGCCGGTTATCTTTCCATCTTTAACTTTTATATACGGAGTTTCAATTATTCCAAAATCATTTATTTTTGCGTAAGTAGCAAGGTGAAGAATGAGACCGATGTTTGGACCTTCTGGGGTGTGAATCGGACAAACTCTACCGTAGTGTGAAGGGTGCACGTCACGAACCTCTAATCCAGCTCTTTCACGAGTAAGACCTCCGGGACCAAGCGCGGATAATATGCGCAAATGTTCCATCTCACACAGAGCATTCTCTTGGTTCATGAATTGTGAAAGTTGGTTGGTGGTGAAAAATTCTTTTATACGAGCTTGAAGTGGACGCTGATTAATGATTTGAATCGGCATCGCAGTATCTACATCTATGATAGACATTCTGTCTTGAATGTTTCTCTTTATTTGCATCATACCAGTGCGAACTTTTTGCTGAAGTATCTCGCCCACAAAACGCACGCGTCTTTGGCCCAAGTGATCTATATCATCAGCTTTAGCCTCTACATCATTATTCAGAGTAATAATATTACCCACTACCGCTACTAAATCTTCTTTAGAGATAGTACGACGAGCCATTTCTGTCTCATCCATGCCCTTGCCAAATCTCTGATTAAATCTAAATCTTCCAACCGGAGAAAGATCATAACGCTCACTGGTAAACAGAGAATTTATAAATTCTTTGGCGTTTTCGGCTGTTGCCATATCTCCATCTCGAAGACGCTTATATATTTCAATATAAGAATCGTTTAAAGTCATAGTGCCATCCTTTGCAAGACAAGCTTTTATGGTTTCTTCGTGGATTGGGTTCCCACTAAATGCCTTCGAAATACTTTCATTGCTTTCGTATCCCATTGCGCGCAAAAGTGCAGTCACTGGAAACTTTCTTTTTTTATCTATTCTTACATAAATCGCCCCGTCTGCTTCAGATTCTATTTCTATCCAAACTCCGCGAGCAGGAATAATCTTCGCACCAAAATATCTTTTGCCTTTATTCTCTAGTTCGGTAAAGAAAACTCCGAAAGATCGAGCAAGCTGTGCTACAATGACACGTTCAACTCCATTAATGATAAAAGTTCCATGTGGAGTCATTAAAGGAAGTTCGGACATAAAGATCTCTTGCTCTTTAATGGTGCCCAAAACTTTATTCGTCAATTTTACTCTAGCCTTGAGAAGTCCTTGATATGATAATTTATTAACTTTAGAATAATTCTCATCAAACTTTGATTCACCTAAAGAAAAAGATATAAAATCGAGTTGAAATTTCTTTCCAGAATAATCCGAAATAGGAGAAAATTCTTTAAAGACTTCTCCGATACCTTGCTCAACTAACCATTTGAAAGATTTAACTTGAGACTCTATTAAATTTGGGAACGAAACGAGAGGCTTTTTATATCTTCCAAAATACTTTTTTGGACGCTTTATTTCTCCTTGCATATTGATTGAATCCAAAATAGAGCAACAAAAAAATAAACAAAAAATAAAAGAAAAACAGACGAAAAAATGCTTTTCTCTTACTTCTTTTTTCTTCTTATTAGCTCAACTCGGATAACATTAAAATTACGCTTAATTAATAAGCCTTATAATAAAAGAGATTGCATCCG
>CAITEG010000028.1 GCA_903891365.1 uncultured bacterium | reverse complement strand
CTCTTTACCAACTATGTCAACCATGTGGCGGACACCGCGATCGATTTTCCACAGGCTCTGCCGCTCGCCTAAACTTTTATGGAACAATTAAGATATAGCTATAGTTTCCAAAGGAATTCTTAAAGACTCACTTTCTTTTCCTTATGGTAGAAAGAGTTTATTCCGAGATATAAGCAATAAGCTCAATCTTGAGCTTCGTGACGTCAAAGAACTCTGGAATCTTTATGAGAATGGAGTTATCGGAGAAAAAGAGAGAGCAAAATTAGAGTCTGTTATTTTTTCTGTTGAAAAGTTATGGAAAGCATCTTTCAAGGAGTGTATTAGTGCTTTGCCTCGTACTTTGACGCTTCCAAATGCGATGTTCTTAACGATTGATGATGATGTTAGAGACTGGTTCGTCAAAATTATTAATGCCCAGGATTTTATTCAATCTATGGTTCCAAATAAGAAGTTTACTCTTGTGAACTTAGAAGGGAAAGAATTTTTGAATATGTGCAATGTAAAGAATAGTACTTGTGATCCATTTATTTTAATAGAAGCTATAAGTATAGTAAGAAAAATGGAATTATATGACTAGAAAAATTTTAGAAGATATAAAATTAAATACTAATCATAAAGAAAAGCCACGAACTGTAATCGCCCCAAAAGAAAAAGAAGAAAATGTCTACGAACTTCCTGTGGCAGTCATGGTAGAGTCTAAAAAGATTAAAGAGATTCCTATGATGGATACTCACTCTTCTTCGAAGTATGATTTTCTAAAAAAGAGAAGTCATGAGTACTCTACAAAAAGGATATCAGATACTCCCCATATGAAAGGCTCGAAACCTTTCAATCGATACGTTTTACTCGGATTTATATTGGCTTTACTTGTAGGTGGTTTTTATTTATTCTCAACTATTTTCTTTAAGGCTAAAGTCACTGTTGTTCCTAAAAACAAAGTTTTCAATATTGATGGGGAGATGTTCACTGCTTCTAAGACAGCTGGCATTCCTTTTGAAGTGATGATTGTTGAGGACAAAGAGGTGAAGAATGTTCTCCTTACAACTTCTACCGATGCTTCTCTTAAGGCACAGGGAGATATCACTTTATATAATGAGTATAGCAACAAGCCTCAAAAGATAAGTGCTGGAGCTTTTCTCTCAGATGATAAAGGTAAGTCATATAAGACCAATAGTGCCGTCACTATCCCAGCTTATACTCTTGATAAAAGTGGTAAAGTTGTTGCTGGACAAGTACCTGTCTCTATAACCTCATTTCTTCCTGGAGAAGCCTATAATGGTAGCCCGAACATCTTTTATGTGACTACATATAAGGGGACAGATAAATACAAGAAGATATATGGTCATGTGAAGAATCCTCTTTCTGGTGGCTCTATTGGACTCACTTATACTATGGATGATGCAGATAAGGCTGGTATTCTTTCTAATCTCGCTTCTTCAAAAGACCGACTTCTAAGAAAGCTTAATGCTTTAGTCCCAAATGGTTACATCTTGTATCCAAATGCCGTAAGTTATGATTATCAATTAGACAATAGTTTCACTTCAAAGACAGCAGATGCAACTGTAGAATTGAAGGGAACTCTCTCCGCTATTTTACTTAAAAAGAGTGAATTTACTTCTACTATTATAGATAGGCTTATACCTGATATTTCTAAAGATGAAAAACTTGAGATAACAGAGCCCGACCTCTCTGTCTTAACTTTCGGTTTTGAAAATAAAGACCAGAAGATTACAAAAGATTTAGAGAGCTTTAGTTTTGGATTAAAAGGGAATGTTACATTCAACTGGATGCCTAAAGTGGAAGAATTAAAAAATTTACTTATAAGTAAAAATAAGAATGAAGTTTTGCCTATTTTCAAGCAAGATCCTGGTATAGCTACAGCGGGAGTTTCTATTATACCTTTCTGGTCAAGTAAATTACCGGATACTCCAGAAAAGATAAGTGTTATCCTTAAAAAGTAGTTGACGAAAAATTAATTATTTGTTATGATATAAGTACATTAAATGAATCAAAAAGACGACAACAACACAGTCATGGGCATCGTAACAGAAGCGCTTCCAAATACTCTCTTTCGAGTAGACATAGG
>CAITEG010000027.1 GCA_903891365.1 uncultured bacterium | reverse complement strand
TCTGGCAGAGAATGTTTCCGTATATATTTAATTTTTATATTTAATTCAAATACTTTTATTCTTTATCATAGAAATTTTGTCCTGTTACAAATGAGTCGAGTGTAATCTGCGTCGGGTAGAATAATGGCTTTGGCAATTCATCTATCGAGCACCACTGCCAGTCACCTATCTTCTCATCTGGAAGAGTTCTCTCTTCTCCGCTCTCCCAATCGGCTACAAGATTAACTAGTATATCCTGTCTGTCTTCATGTCTTCTATAATTTGCTACAGATAAAAATATTACATTATTTATCTTGATACCAGCTTCTTCTAAAACTTCTCTCTTTGCACAGTCTATAAATGATTCATCGAACTCCAAGTGTCCACCAGGAAAAGCATGCTCCCCTGTACCATGAGAGCCTTTTCTCTTCCCTACTAGAACCTTTCCTTCTTTCCAAATCATTACACCTACGCAAGGTTTTAATTTATGTCTTTGTCCTTCTATCATAATTATTTATGTGTTTCGTTCATTTTGCTAAAATCCCAATTTCTATTTTGATTCGATTGATATTTTTTAGTTATTTCTGCTTCAATATCAATATCAAAAATTCCACAAAGGTGAAGAACTCTTTGTATTACATCTCCAAGCTCTTCTTTGAACCCATCTTTCCCATCAATATTTTTATGTCTATATGCTTCATAAGCTTCCGAAACTTCAGAATGAATTAAGGCTATTTTTTCTCCAACATTTATTTCTTCAGGTTTTGTCCCAAAACCTTTTTGCTTGGCTTGTTCTAAAATTAATGCTGTTAATTGTTTTAAATTTAAATTCTCCATTTTATTTTGCTCTTAGAATCTTATCCATTCTGACTGCTAATTTCACCATATCTGCCTCTTTCTTTCCTCTTGTAGTTTCAGCACAAGTACCAAGTCTAATTCCTGATGGATCCATAGGACCACGAGGATCACCTGGAATAGTATTCATATTCACGATGATACCAGCTTTCTCAAGCTTCGCACTTGCGTCCTTGCCTGGGATTCCTTTGCCATCCATCCATGTATCCATAAGAATAAGATGTGAGTCTGTACCACCTGAGATGATGTGCCAGCCAAGCTTTTGTAATTCCTTTGCGAGAACTCTTGCATTCTTTACTACTTGCTTTGCATACTTTTTAAATTCTGGTTTTGAAGCTTCAAGGAAAGCGACAGCGGCGGCGGCTATAGTATTCTCATGTGGACCACCGAAAAGTCCTGGAATAATCATCTTGTCGAGCTTCTTATCAAACTCTCTTGCATCCTTCTTCACAAACAGTATGGCATGACGGGGACCACGAAGAGACTTGTGAGTAGTTGTCATCACAGAGTCAGCATAAGGAAATGGTGAAGGATAAGCTCCTCCTGCAACGAGTCCTGCAAAGTGCGACATATCTACGTGGAGAAGTGCACCGCAGGCATCTGCTATTTCTCTGAACTTTTTAAAGTCTACTACGCGTGGATATGCAGTGAAGCCAGCGACGATGATGTTTGGCTTTTCTTCTACTGCAATTTTCTTGATAGCATCATAGTCTATAACTTCTGTTTTCTTATCAAGTTCAAATTGTAGTGGCTTCCAAAGTTTCCCTGTCATAGATCCTGGGTACCCATGAGTAAGGTGCCCGCCAGATGAAAGCTTCATCCCCATTATCTTTCCACCAAGTGGGACGAGTGCTGAGTAGAGCGCAAAGTTCGCAGGACTTCCGGAAAGAGGTTGGACATTCACATGCCACTCTGTAGGCTTAAGTTTGAAAAGTTTTAAAGCACGAGCGATTGCTAAACTTTCCACTTTATCTACAACACCATTACCACCATAGTATCTGCGTCCTGGATAACCTTCTGCATATTTATTTGTAAGTTTGGAACCAAGAGCTTTGAGTACATCATCGGAAACAATGTTCTCTGAAGCTATTAAATTCACAACACTTTTCTGTCTCTTCTCTTCTTCTTTTATGAGTTTCTCTATTTGTTTATCTTTCATCCCGTTTAGAAACAGGTCGCGGTCATTTTATAAAAAAACAACATTGAACTGTTTGATAATTAATTTAAATAATTAAAATCACTATACCCATTTTCACCGTGACCGCGGTTTCTAACGGGATTCATATATATGGTTTAATTTTAGCATATTTATGCCCTATCGTAAAAGTTTGTAGAAAAGAGTGGAAATAGTATAATGGACCCATGAAAGCATATTTAGATATTGTAAAAAAGGTCATGAATAATGGTGTAAAAGTCGATACTAGGACAGGTGTCAAAGCTTACACGATAGCTGGGGCCATATTTGAGCATGATATGTCAAAAGGTTTTCCATTACTCACAACAAAGAAAGTGCCATTCCGTTTGATATCTAGCGAGTTAGAATTTTTTATAAAAGGGATTACAGACAAAAAATGGATGCAAGATAATAACAACCATATCTGGGACGAATGGGCAAAGCCACAGCTCGCTCCCTATGGACACGATGAAGAGTCTAAAAAGAAAATGCTAGAAGAGCGCGACTTAGGCCCTATCTATGGATTCCAATGGAGACACTTTAATGCACGGTATGATAAATATGATACAGACTACGGAGGTAAAGGAGTAGACCAACTTAAAAAAATTGTAGAAACTCTAAAAACAAATCCTCGCGACAGAAGAATGATAGTGAGTGCTTGGAATCCACAACAATTCGGAGAGATGGCTCTTCCACCTTGCCACTATTCATATCAAGTGACTGTCATAGACGGTAAGTTAAATTTACTTTGGAATCAAAGATCTGTAGATACTATGCTCGGTCTTCCTTTCAACATTGCTAGTTATGCCCTCCTTCTCCACCTCTTGGCCAAAGAAGCAGGTCTTAAAGAAGGAAAGCTTGTAGGATTCTTGGCAGATGTACACATATATGAAAACCATATGGACGGAGCAAAAGAACAACTCACTCGTGATGTAAATAAATATCCTCTACCAACTATAGAGACAGAGAACTGGAGTTCTATCTTTGACTGGAAATACCAAGATTCAAAAATATTAAATTATCAGAGTTTCGACAAGATTCCTTTTGAGATAGCAATATAATATATGATACTCTCAATAATTTCAGCAATTGCAAATAATAATGAAATCGGAAGGAAGAATGAACTTCTGTGGAATTTACCGATAGACATGAAGCATTTTAGAAAAACAACAAGTGGGCACGCTGTGATAATGGGTCAAAAAACGTTTGAATCCCTCGGCACTACAGATGGTATCCCCGGACGTCCACTACCAAACAGAAGGAATATCGTCATCACACTAGATAAAGATTTCAAAAGAACAGATTGTGAAGTAGTCTACTCAATAGAAGAATTAGATGAACGCCTAAAAGATACGATGGAAGATACAGAGGAAGCTTTCATTATAGGTGGAGGACAGATATACAAACTCTTCATAGATAAGGCAGACAAACTATATATAACACACGTCGATGCAGAGTTCCCAGATGCTGACACCTTCTTCCCTATCATCGATTCTACCAAGTGGAAAATAGTGAGTGAAGATAAACACGAAAAAGACGAAGAGAATATATATAATACAAACTTTGTAATATACGAAAAACAATAAAATAAAATCCCCGTATGGGGATTTTATTTTATTTCTGTAATAATTTTTCTACCATCATATCTATCTGTTTATATAATTCTTCAAAAGTTCCATTATTATCAATAGAATATTTTGCTTGCTCCATAACAACAGGTATCAGGCTATCTGCTTCAGAATTGTGATCATTTATAAATTCTTCAAAAGTTTTTTTATTATCACCTTCATTTTCATTTCTTGAAACGTTCCTTTCATATCTTATCTTTGAATCAGCATCAATTCTGATCAAATAAAAATTTGGGAGTTTGTTTAAATGCTCTATATCCGTTGGTCTTCTTACTCCATCTATCACTACAATATCTGCATCGAGCTTAGAAGCATCATTTGCAATAGCTTTAGCAAGTAAATCTTCCCCAAAGTTTGCTCTTAATATAGTAGATATCTTTTGAAGATTCTCACGAGTAACAGGAACAACAACTCTATTTAAAACATCACGAAGACTCGTAGAGAAACGACAATCTTGTGCATTATATTTACTTACTAAATATTTCTTTGTTTCTTCTTTACCACTAGCAAGCCCACCCACAAGACCAAATATAATCTTTGCCATATTATTTCATTTCAGAGTAAGTCTCTGTCTCAGAATTTAATAATTCAAACGAGACCCCTGCTTCTTTAAAAATTTCTTTACTTCGAGAACCTCCATGATAATCTTTCATGGCTACAACTCTAACTATTCCAGTATTTATAATACTCTGGGCACATTTATAGCAAGGAGTCATCTTACAATAAAGAGTTCCACCTTCAACAGCAATCCCCACTCTGGCTGCATTATTGATTGCGTTTTGTTCTGCATGGCCAGTACGAATACAATGCTTTGAGATAGTTCCATCTTCCTGTGTTACTGTATGCATCTCATGTCCAACTTCATCGCAAGAAGGAAGTCCTACTGGAGCTCCTACATAGCCAGTTGCTAATATTCTCTTATTCTTAGTAATTATCGAACCTGCATAACCCCTGTCACAAGTTCCACGAGTTCCTACCATCTCAGCTAACTTGATAAAGTATTCATCCCAAGACGGACGCACATGTTTTTCATTTTCCATATTATTAAATAGTTACCTGATAATAAAAAACCCAAGTATCATCGCCACGAAGTTCAGTATCGTGTGTGAAATAGAAATCAAATACAAATTCTTATACTGATAATACATCCAAGCGAATCCTATACCTGCAAGAAAAGTGAGAGGTAAAACAAAAAGAGAATTAAGATATATCACATGCATCATCGCGAAGACAGCAGCATTGAGAGTTATAATAAATATGGCACTAGTGAAAGTCCTCTCTAGCATATTCATAAGTATTCCTCTAAAAATAATTTCTTGTAACAAACTAAGAGGAATAAAAAGAAGAAGGAACTTAGCATTCTCCCACCACTCAAGGAATGGACTATGAGGAACAACTTGTGCAAGCCAAACAAGAAAGAGAACTCCTCCTACTGTAAAAAGTGTATAAGGAACTATGTCTTCCATAAAATTCTTTTTAATTCCAAAGTCAGTATCAGTCCAGTGTGCACGTCTGACAATACCGTAGAGAAGTAATGCCACAGTGAGGAGAAGAACAAATCTAAAATTACCAGGAAGAATTTTAAAATAAAGGAGAAGAATAGGAACAACAAATAAATATAGTATCTGCACCCAGACAATTTCCTTTTCTTTCATCGTTGTTATATCCATGGGATTATTATAGCAAAATTATTATTTATAAGAAAATCCCCTATAGTAAGGGGATTTTGTAGAAACTATTTAATTTATCTTGGCTGGCATAGTGAAGGTTGGACGTAATTGAATAGAAGTAGCACTTACACTACCATCTGGATTAGCTGTACCTGTCACCATTACAGACTTACCTACTAACACATCTGCTATTGTACCATCGACAGTCTTCTCTATTTTAGTTGCTGGAGAATATAAAACAATTTTTGAACCACCAGCACGAAGAGACACAGTCATACTAGTAGCATCCTTTGAAAGAATATCTCCAGCAACTGCTCCACCTCCTGCACCACCTCTCATGCCTTGACCCTTTCCACCATTAAAACCATTCTGACTAAACCCTCCCTGACGACTAGCATTTGCAGCAGATATATTCTTCCCTGCATACATCATTCCTCCTCTAAAACTAAGTAAAACTAGAACTAAACAAACTACAACTTCCACAATTATTTTTTTGTTTTTTTGCATATATATATATTATTAAACTAATAATTTATTCATATCTCAAAGCTTCAATAGGATTTAACTTTGAAGCACGTTGAGCTGGGTAATAACCAAACACAATTCCGATAAATGCTGAAACTCCAAATGCTAACAATACAGAAGAGATAGATACTTGAGCTTGTAAGATTCCGAGTTGCGTAATAGCAAAAGAAACTCCCCAACCCAAAAGCACACCTATACCCCCTCCGATAAATGTAAGCATCACAGCTTCAACTAAAAATTGAATGTTCACATCTCTTCTCTTTGCTCCTATTGCTTTACGAAGACCGATCTCTCTAGTTCTCTCAGTGACAGAAGTCAGCATCATATTCATGATACCTATTCCTCCTACGAGAAGTGAGATGCCCGCGATAGCAGAGAGAAGCATTGTAAACGTACCAGTGACAGAAGAAGCTGTCGCTATAATATCAGCTTGATTCATAGTGCTAAAGTCAGCAGAAGTAGGGTTCGATATATGGTGATTCTCTAAAATTTTTGAAGTGATATCAGCTTGTACTTGACTCGTCACACCAGAGTCCAGAGCCGAGACACTTATAGACGTCACATACTGATCTCCTGAGAAATAACGCTGAGCAGTAGAAAGAGGAATATAAACCATATCATCAGGATTCTGAAAACCAGTACCACCTTTAGCTTTTGTTATCCCTACTATTTTAAATTGATTACCTTTTATACGAATAGTTTGACCTATAGCAGAAGTAGAGTCTCCGGCAAAAAGATCTGTAACAACTGTCGGACCTATAACTGCCACCTTCGCTCCACTTTGATTATTTTGATCTGTGATGAAAGTTCCCGTATCAACTTCTAAGTTTCTAACTTCTGGATAAAATGGGGTGACTCCATCGACGGTTGTATTTGTATTTGTCCCCTTTGCTGTTACTTGTATACGGCTAGAAACTTCTGCACTGACAGCCTTGACTCCACTTAAAGTTTTTAGAGATTCCACATCTGCAAGTGTCAAAGTTTTCGCAGAACCACGGCCTTGATTCACCTGTTGTCCTACACCACGAGGAGCTCCTGGTGAGACAATGATAAGATTTGAACCAATAGATTGGATAGAAGCAGAGATAGAATTCTGAGCTCCTGTACCGATAGCCGTCATAGCTATCACCGAAGCGATACCTATAACAATACCAAGCATAGTAAGACCTGAACGAATCTTATTACTCGATAATGCCATGAATGTTTCTTCTAAAATATCTTTTGTTTTCATAAATTTATTATTTTCTTATTATGCAAACTATCATCACTAGTGATGAGCCCGTCTCTGATAGTTATAATACGATCTGCATGGAGAGCTACATCGTGTTCATGTGTGATAAGGACAATGGTTCTACCTTGCTCTTTATTCAATCTTTGAAAAGTTCCTAGAACTATCTCTCCTGTTTTCGTATCTAGATTTCCAGTCGGTTCATCCGCGAGAATGAGAGTTGGATTATTCACAAGTGCACGAGCGATAGCGACACGCTGTATCTGTCCACCTGAAAGCTGATTCGATAAATGTGTAAAGTGAGATTCATCGAGTCCACTATCGGTCAAAGCCTTCTTGGCGCGTTCTACCCTTTCCTTTTCAGGAACTCCTTCGTAAATAAGAGGAAGGACAACATTTCTTAATACAGTAGTACGAGGCAATAAATTAAAAGATTGAAAAACAAAGCCAATCTTGTCTTTACGTATATCTGCTAACTGGTCATCGCTCAAAGTTGAAACATCTTTCCCGTCTAAGAAGTAAGTCCCTCCTGTAGGACTATCGAGTGCCCCAAGAATATGCATTAAAGTCGACTTGCCTGATCCAGATGGACCCATAATAGCTACAAATTCTCCATCTTTCACTGTAAAACTAACTCCTTTTAAAGCTTCAAAAGGTTCACCTTCTGTTCTATATACTTTTTTAATATTTTTTATTTCAATCATAAATTAATGCCCCTCTACTGCTCTCATCGCACCTCCTGCAGCAGCTCCTTTATTATTTCCACCAACAGCACTTAGAATACTTGGAGTAGTTGTCGTTTTAGTTGTAGCAGCAACTATTGTTTTAGTTACAACAATGTCGCCTTCTTTTAATCCCGAAATTATCTCTGTATTTGAATCATCTGCTAATCCAACTTCTACCTCTATCTGAGTTGGTAGTGTTAGAGATACAGATCCTTGAACTCCAGCTGCCGCGGCAGGAAGCTCTCTACTAAATGTCTCCACATAACTTACTCCATTTTTAGTCTTGATAGCACTATTTGGAACTACAATGACATCCTGAGCAGTATTAGTAATAATAGTTGCAGATACACTCATTCCTGGCTTTACTCTCACGTCATCTACATCAAGACTAATTGTCACATTATAAGTAACAACACCTGAAGAGACAGTTCCAACTGTATCAATACCATCGACAGAGCCTGTAATAGTAAGTCCATCTATCGCATCAAAAGTGAGTGTTGCTTTCTGCCCGAGTTTAATCTTTGCGATATCTACTTCATTGAGTGCAATCTTAACTATCTTTTGTTTAGCGATAAGTGTCCCGATACTTCCACTTGCTGTCTGTCCTACTTTTGCAGTCAGAGTTGCGATGATGCCATCGAATGGGGCTCTAGTGAAACAATCATTCAAAGCATTTTGTTTTGTCTCAAGAGAAAGCTCGGCTTGGCGAATATCCAAGTCGCTACTACCTGCCTCTGTATCTTTTAATGCCTGAGTGTTTTCTGTAATACTATTTGAATTTGATAATAAACTATTTGTATAAGTATTGGCAGTAGTTGTCCAAGAAGCTAAATTCTTTTGGTTAGTTGTAACTTCAGTGCTACTACTTTGATCTAAATACTCATAAGTATAATCAAAACTAGCTTGAGCAAGCTTCACTGCATTTGAAATAGTTTTAGCAGATTCTAAGGCCTGACTAGTTAATTTGTCCAAATCCCCTGTAGAACTATTCCTGGATAGAGTCCTATAAAAAGTAGAAACATCATCATAACTTTTCTTAGCATCCCAGTAAGCTTTATCTGAAATATTTATTTTATTCTTACCTGCATCACTTAGTTGGGTCTTGTTTTGCAAATATCCACTGTGTAAAGTTCCAAGTCCAGCTATAACACTATCCATATCTATCACGAAAGAAGAAATATTATTCCAACTGTCGCTGTATGCAGAATTTAGAGAATTCTCTTTTTGAAGCAAAGTTAAAGTTGTAGGACTTTTCAATTTATCAAGTGAGAGCTGTGCTGTCTCAAGAGCTATTCTAGCATCAGTAGAATCTATACTTGCTATCAACTCTCCTTTCTTCACAACTTGTCCAACAAGGACAGGAACAGAAACTATTTCTCCACTTGCTTTAGCGTTTATATTTACAGTATTACTTGATTCTATTTGTCCGCTTCCTGATACGGAAACAACAACATTACCTTTTGCTACATCACTCGTCACATATCTTGTCTCTGTACTGGCCTTACTTTTAAAAACAAAATATAAAACAAGAACAACAGCAACTAGTATAATGATGCTCCATATTTTATGATTTGTGATGAATGCTTTAATTTTCTCTATCAATGTTTGATTATTCATAATTATTTTTTAGTATTAATATCTACAGGACTTACTACTCCCATTTCTTCTGGGGAAGGCATTATTCTTATAAGTTTTGCTTCTATCTGTCCTTGCACATTTGGATTACCGATGACAACTATAAACTTATCTAATGTGAGACTTTCTTTGGTGACTTGTCCCCTTCTCTCTAAAATATTCGTATCATCTTTTATAATTACAACTTTCTCTGTCTGATCTTTATCTAAGACAACAATGTTTGGATAATCTACTTTGATAATCTTGCCTATCGCACCATGCGCATTTGGTGTCTCTCTTATATCATCTGCGAGTAAGCGTGGCATCATGTCATGACGAGGGCCAAAGTTTCTTTCATAATTATTTCCCCAATCACGACTAAATGATGCTCTCTTGAAACCCACCATCATTCCAGCCTGAAAAACAAAGGAAAGAATAAAAATTGCACAGAGAATATACAGAACTGTTTTAAACTTCTTAGATTCAACCAACTTATTCAATACACTTTTTATTTTTTCTTTGTTCATATATATGATTTAGCGAAATCATGTCTCGCAACCGTCCTTTTAGCGAGACGATTAACTAACTAATAATTGACTTTTATATTGATGAATAACTTTTTTGATAGAAAATAACATAGAGAGAAGTAAGAAAAGTGAAGCTCCAAGACTCGCAACAGGCAGTGAGTCAGCTAAAGATAGTAAATATTCTTTCCAGTAAACTGCGAGCAAGCCTCCATCTGAAAAAGCCAAAGAAACATATTGGAAGAATCCAGATGTTGTAAACTGCCTTTTCAAATAGATAGACATGAAGACAAAACCACCTAAAGATAAAATCCCTAAAATACCATACATAAGAGACTGTATCTTTAGGCTCTTTGCCTGTTTTATCTGGATGGCACGCCAAACATCATCCGAAAGCCCTGTTTTCGGATGATTGTAAGATTGTTTTAATAATTTTGATAGATTTCCATCCATACACTTATATATACGTAGCTACATAAGCTTTTGGTGCAAAATTTTAAGTGCTCTGTGATGATAGCTTTTTACAGTATTGAGAGGTTTATCAAGAATTTTCCCTATTTCTTTGAAAGTCATATCTTCTTGATAGTAAAGTGTAAGGACTGTCTTATATTCATCCTTGAGTTCATTCAGAATTTTATCGAGCATTTCTTTGTCTTGTAACCTCTCTAGTGCTTCATCTGGTAAGATCATCTCATCTTCTATAGTATCTTCAAAATTTTCTTCTTTATCTAGACTAGAAAAAGATACCATCTTTTTCTTTCTCAAGTAGTCTGTAATAGTATTACGAGCTATTATGAAAATCCATGTCTTGAATTGAGACTTCTCTACATCAAAACTTGCCAATTTCTTCCAAACTTTTATAAACACATCCTGAACTATATCATCCCTATATATACTAGAAACAAAACGTGAAGTGAAATTGTAGATAGGAGAAGTATACTTATCTATCAACACTTTCAAAGAAGCTTGATCTCCATCAAGATACTTTTTTATTAAAATATTATCTTCCCCCATTACTCTAATATACTACTAAATTAAATTCTATACGAATTCTTCCTCTCCTTACTAAGGAGAGGACCGAGGAGAGGTTCTTAATTAATTAGGAACCTCTCTCTAACTCTCTCTTTGCAAAGGAAAGAGGATAAATTCTATTTTATTTATTATAATTAGGATGCTCTTCTTGTATCGACAAAGCATGATTAGCATATCGAGACATAGCAAAAAGAATAGAGGAAAGACGGTTTAGATAAGCAAGAGTCACCAGTCCAATATTCTGTCCTCCCCCATCTACAACTGTTATGATCCTTCTCTCGCATCTACGGGCAAGAGTTCTACCATAATCAAGCTGGGCACTTAAGACGCTCCCTCCTGAAACAGTGAAGGACTTAATAGGTGGAAGCAAGTTACTGATATAGCTGATAATCTTCTCTATATCACTTAGATCATTCTTCTTTACCGTCATAGGTGACCCTGCAAGCTCGGCTTGAATAATGAAAAGTGTCTGCTGGATGTCGCTCAAAATATCACTATATAAAATTTTCTTTTTAGAAGAGACCACTATCCCCATCTGATCACTACTGGCATAGACTTTCACAATACCGATGTAAGCATTAAGCTCATCGAGCACTCCTAAAGCTTCAATGATATCAGCACTCTTAGAGATCCTCCCCTGCTCGCAGTGAAATAAAGTAGTAGTGCCACTATCTCCAACTCCTGTATACAAAGTCGGTCTTTTCTTAATTATTTTACTCTTTCCATTTTTAACCATGATTTTATTATACTCCCATTTTTTTAAATTGTAATCAATTTGTTAAAAATGCAGTCATGTAATGACCAATCCACGCAAAAACCCCAACTATTGACTTTTTTGTAAAAATGACTTATAATATAAACAAACTTAAAAAATAAACGCAATGGTAACATTTTTTTTATCTGATCTACACCAAGAGAAAACAAGAATCTTCAATCAATTTATCTTTAAAAATCTCGGAATAATCTATACCGAAAAACTTCTGGCATATTCCAAAAAACTAAATGGATTAAAAGATATTATGGATGGAATAACAAATGTTTTTTTTATCGATCAACATATAGACGAAAAATATTCTATATTTGAAAAGTATATAAATATCAAAGATATTCCTACTATAATAATGGTAAAGGATCTCAATGGTATTGAATACTACGAAAAACTCCGGTTAAAATTCCCGGAATCAAAAATATATCTGGTACATTTGTCCCAGATAAAACACGAAGGTGACGTGAAAAAAGAAATACACAACATCTTGCAAAAAAATAACAAAACGGCCAAATGAGCCGTTTTTTTATTTATTATATACTCCTATCGCTTCACTTATATTCTTATATCCATCTTTTTTAAGAAGTTTCGCCAAGTCTTTATTTATTTTGCCTATCACACTTGGACCTTCGTAGACCATACCTGTAATCATCTGAACAAGAGAAGCTCCCCTCTTTATCTTTTCATAAGCATCTTCGGCAGTGAATATTCCTCCGCATCCGATCACTATAAATCTATCTTTATATTTTCTAGAAATTTCTGTAACTAAATTATTTGAAAGTTCCTTTGTCGGCTTACCACTAAAGTTCCCCTTACCGGCGAGTCTCACTTCATCTTTATCTAGATAAATATTTTTTCTATCCTTTACCAAGTTGGACATAGTGACGCCTGTTACCCATTTGTAACTCTTTGCTACTTCAAGTAATGCAATAGTATCTGTAACACTTTTCTCTGCGTGCATCTTTATAAATAAAGGCTTGTTGATATTTAGATAAGAAAGTTTATTAAGGAGGATTGAGAATCCGATAGGATCATCAAACTTTTCTTTCAAATTTTCAATATTTATCAAATTTGGACAAGAGATGTTTAATTCAAAATAATCGAAAGTATCTGTCTTTAAAACTTCTACAAAAGAATTATAAACATCTTCTGCCATATCTTCAATCTTCAGATACGGCTTATTAGTCGAGCCGATACTGATACCAAGAGGAATGACATTCTTATTCCTCTTCCCTATCTTCTTTAATACAGAATATATACCCATACTTTTGAAACCTTTGTTCACAAGTAGAGACTTTGATTTTGGAAGTCTACCAAGCATTGGTCTGGGATTGCCTCCATAAGGCAAGTAAGTAACAGAGCCAATAGTATGGAAACCAAATCCAACAGAAGGGAGTATATCTATCAAGTCAGCATCATAGTCAAAACCAGCGGCCAAACCAACTGGATTCTCAAAATTAATGTTCGCAACTTTATGACTTAAAATAGAATTCTTATAAGTTAAAATTTTATTAAAAAAACTTTTGATAAAATTCATACGTCCAAAATAATTCCCTGTCTTAAGGAAAAAGTTATGGACATCATCAGCCGGAAATTTAAAAAGGATTGGCTTAATAATTTTTCTGTATATGAATCCTATCATTTTATTGTTCAGTTGTTATTCCATCGAATTCTTCTTCACTGGCTTCTGCTATAGCCTTCGTCTCACGTACAATACCATCTTTATGATGAGCTGGAGAATAGATAGTGTAAAGTTTTAGACCCTTTTCTCCGGCGATAACATTGTGATTTGCTCCTGATGGAACGATAACAGCATCACCATCTTTCACCTCATATTCTGTCTCATTTATAATAACTTTACCCTCACCTGCTTCAAAACGGAAGAATTGATCATTATCAGGATGAACTTCCATACCAATTTCTTCGTTTGCATTTAAACTCATAAGTACAAGCTGACAATGTGCCCCTGTGTAAAGTACTTTACGAAAATTACTATTTTCTGTTGTTAAACTTTCTATATTATCTTTATATCCTTTTTTCATATTTTTTGATTTTGCGAAATCACGTCGCATTCACGTCCATTAAAATGCGACGCAAACTTATTAATTAATAATCTCACTAATTATAC